>JBNLCS010000259.1:0-4776 GCA_050303935.1 Bacteroidales bacterium | reverse complement strand
TGATTGGATGGGGCTTTTTGATATGAACGTTGTTATTATTATCGTGATTATGCTTATTGTGGCAGCTATAAACATTACATCAGGATTATTAATTGTGGTGTTGGAGAAAACACAAATGATAGGTATACTGAAATCCGTTGGTACCGAAAATGCCAGCGTAAAAAATATTTTTATATACATAGCATCGTTTATTACCTTGAGAGGATTATTCTGGGGTAATCTTTTCGGTTTACTTATTTGCGTAATTCAGTACAAGTTTCAGGTTATCAGTCTTGATCCTTCTGCTTACTTTCTAAATGCCGTGCCTGTAAACTTTAATTTTTGGTATCTTGCCTTGATAAATTTAGGCGCATTTTTTATAATTTTTCTTGTATTATTATTACCATCCAGAATTATTTCCGGAATTACACCTGCAGAAACCATAAAGTATGAATAGTTTTATACAAAAATTATCTGACGTACTTCAAGAAGAACTCCCCGGAAAATCGGCACAGGAAATTATGATGCCAGAAGGCAGAAACAGATATCAATCAAGGACTACATCCAATTCAAAAAACAGCAGTGTTTTAATCCCAATTTTCAAAATAGATACTATTTACCATACTTTATTATTTCAACGCCAGGATTATGATGGAGACCATTCAGGGCAAATATGTTTCCCCGGTGGTAAAAAAGAACCTGATGACAAGAATCTGCAATTTACGGCAATACGTGAAACTTGGGAAGAAGTAGGAATTGAAATGAATAAAGTTAAAGTCTTGGGAAGGCTTACTCCATTGCATATCCCTGTTAGCAATTACCTTGTTTATCCATTTATAGGATGGATTGATAATAGTCCCGAATTTAAACCAGACCCGGTGGAAGTAAAAGAATTGATTATAACACCTATTGAAGAATTAATGCAACCTGAAAACAAAAAAACCGAGACCATGCATTTACATAATCTCGATTTTCAGGTACCTTATTTTGCGATACAAAATTATAAAATATGGGGTGCCACTGCTATGATTATCAGCGAATGGATAACTGTGTTACAACATATTAATTTTCAACGTACAGATTAATATAGTGCTTGTACCTCTCAATAATCTGTATCACGTAATTATATGTTTCTGTTCCCCGGCAATAACCGTATTTCACAACTTCATCCTTGTAATATTCCGGTTTTGATTTCTTTAATAAATACAATTCCACATTATTACTCCATATATTTGGATCAGCATTATTTTTTGCTGCAAGTCTTCGGGCATCCTGAACATGGCCGTAACCTACATTATAGCTGGCCAAAATAAATTTGATCCTTTCTTCTTTATCGGGTATTTCTTTTTCGAACCGTTTGTCGAGCCATTTCAAAAATTTCACACCAGCCCTTATATGATCTTCAGGGGCAGAAGTAGTATCAACTCCAAATTTTTTGGCGGTATTGGGCATCAGCTGCATGATACCAATAGCACCGGCCCAAGATTTTGCCTGTGGTTTAAACCTGGATTCCTGGTAAATAAGCGAAGCTAATAATTTCCAATCCCAACCAATATCCTCACTATACTTTTTTATAGCGTGGTCATATCTCGACATCTTCCCTTCCTTAAAAGTGGAATAATCACTCGAAGCTATCTGTGTAATATTACCATTAATAAAATATCGTTTAAACAAAACACCATATTTCCATGTTGTTTTATAATCCCGAAACCAATCATTTATAAATTCTTCCAACTTTGTAGAATTTGACCTAATCATCCATGCTAATTGCTGCTTCTCTCCAACTATAAGCCCATTATCAATATTGGAATAAAACATTTTATTAATGAGTACTTCATTTTCCAGACATATTGTATAATCAATCTTTCCAGATGAAACCCATTTGATTAGAGTTTCCGGTTTTTCTTCAACCTGCCTTACATAAATGGTATCACCAAGTTCATCGATAATATTTTTTACCAACGGATAAGCTGATGAATACTCAGGTAAGTAAACTGTTTTTCCAGCCAATTCATGAATAGATGATATAAAGCCATGTTTATTTCTTTTGGAATGTTTTCTCTGTATTAAAACATTCCTTGAAAATGAATGTGGTTCAGTAAAAACAACATTACCATTAAGTCCCAGGGTATCAACAACTGAATTTAATGCTATTATATCACACTCTTGATGCGCAAGCATATCCTTTTTTTTGTTAAAGTCATCCTGTACCTTTATTTCAAGTTGCAATCCAATATGATTGGCAAAATCTTCCAATAACTCAAACTGGTAGCCCATTGGCCTTCCCTTATAAATAAAATAGTTTGCCGTGTTATAATCAGTAACGGCAATAATCTTACCTCGTTCCTTAATTTGTTCCAAATCCATAGCAGGTAATTCAACCTTGTGTTCAGTGAAACTCTCACTTTTACAACCTGCTATAATTAACTGACAACAAACTATTAAATAAACTATCGTTTTCATAACGTTTTAAAAATTACTGCAAAGAACAGTAAAAATTTGTTTTTGTTTAAAAAAGATTGATTAATTGCTACAATGATTTTATTAATTAAAGAATATCCATGTTAAACCAATTCTAAGTACCCTGCCCGGATTAGGATAGTGGAGCGTTGTATAATACGTTCTGTCTAAAAACCATTGAGTTACATGTTCGTATTTCAGAAAAAACAAAGTCCTTTTCACCTTAAAACCCCCGTAGACATCTAAAAATGGATAATTTCCCACCTTCCTTTCATTTTGATTATGAAAAATACCGGTTACGGGCATATATGCATTTGAAAAATAAGGTGTAAAATAAAACAAATCGTACCCTATATTTACATGCATCACATCATTTGCCAATTTAAAATGAAAACTCGACGAATGAAACAAACTTAACCTCGGCAATGGTATAATATTTTGATTTGATTCCTGATAAGCAATTTCATTCTTGGTTTTTATTTTCCATATATTAAATTCGCCAAAAAATTTAGCAGTCAGTATACTTGTAACCCCATTGTTTTGTATTGGCATGGCATTCTCGTTAAAATAGATCCAATTATCCAAAATGTTGTAATTTACCTTAACCCCAGTATACTGCTTCTTATTTTTTATCAAAAATTCTGTATCCCATTGCCGTGTATTCAACATGTTGTAATTACTCCATTGGAAATAATTACTTATATATTCGTTATAAAATCTGTCCGGCCTCCAAGTATGTAATCGCGATGATACAGATATCCGGTTGTTTTTAAGATTAATCCTGGCTTTTCCCGCAAGTTGAAGTGTGGCCAGTTGATAACCTAATACATAATATTTACCAATAAATTTCAATTTAACAACATTTGACATATTGAATTCAATATCTCCAAACAAAGCCGTATTAAAATCTTTTTTGGTTTTATATTTTGTAATGTCCCCTTCATTATACAAAGTGACATTTCCCGTCTGATTTGAAATAAAATTTGTATCCGGAACCGTATTATACACATGTTTTAAAAATTCATTTTCAATACCTGCTGTAATAAATTGATTTCCCGATTTAAATTTCACATATAATCTATTTAAAAATGATCGGTAGTACGTTGAATCGTGTGTTCTCAACGGATCAATAACTCCAATCCCAAACTCCAGAATATCGAGAGGCCCTTCTATGCTCAAATTTCTGTAATAACTATTAAAATCAGTAAGTTGACCAATTATAATTGCTGTCTTAGAAAGGTTTTCCTCTATCAAAATTCCATCATCGATCAAAACAGTGTCTCCTCTTAATGTATCAGTTTGCAATGAGTCCGAATGTCTTTTATCGACCAACAATGCATCCGTAAATGTTGAATCAACATTTAAAAATTTGTTTGATGGGGCAGACGATTTTACTTGTTTTTTACTGAAGTTAATTAATTTTAATTCTGATGAAATCTGAAAATTAATATTCCTGTATCTGGAATACATTTCCAGTTCCGGGCTAAACTGGTATTCGATACCATCATCTTCACCATTTTCAAAAGTTGAATCAACAACTCCACCATTCTCTTCATTACTAGTAACATTTCTGTTAACAGCAATGTGTGTATTAAATTTTTCGCGAATATAACTTGAAAACAAAGATAAATTTAAAAACCTGTTTTCCTGGTAATCATAGAACCCCTCAGCTTCAATAGTCCTTACCTTGAAACCTGCATTCCAGTATTCATTAATATTCTGCGTATGAAGTAAGTCAAGAGTTCGTTCTTCGGATTCGCCCTCAATGCCACCTATTATAAACTTCACCGAAGTAAAAGGCTTTTTTGTCCTATAAATAGTATACGAATTTACATTAAATAAATAAGGCTCATACCCACATCCAAAAAGATATGGCATATCAGGTCTGTCGCTAAACGCCTGTGAAAGTGAAGCACTTCCCAAGTTTCCCAGATATATGTTTAAATTACTGTAATCATATAATGGATTATAACGACTCATAACAAACACCGTGGTGTCAAACGAATTGTCATTTAACAATCCTGTATACATATCGTATTTGTACGTGTTTATTATATGAAAATTGGTATCGATTTTTTGTGTATATGTTTTATTGGAATAAAACATCACCAAAGCAAGAACAATATTTAAACAATACCTATTCATCCGCTATATCATTATTAATTTTAGGATGGTGGTGCAAAAATATGTAAAAAATGCTTATAGATTAAGCAAATTGTGGTTCATAATTGTTAAATATTGCTAAATAAAAAAGCCCTGATTTTATTATCAGGGCTTAAAAGTCGGCAACGACCTACTCTCCCACTATTGTAGTACCATTGGCGCTGTTGGGCTTAA
>JBNLCS010000258.1:0-3715 GCA_050303935.1 Bacteroidales bacterium | reverse complement strand
TCAATCACATATTCTGGTTGACGTGCCATACCTTCAGGAATTTCCGCATAATGTTGAATACCTGATTGAAATAGAATAGATAGTGCCAGTTGAAATCCATTTGAAGTATGACGCCGAATATTAGGTATTTCAGAAAAACATACTGGTGTATAGTCCATCGGGCCAACGGCATTTCTGGTAAATGGCAATACTGCACAGTGCGTTGCCTCTTGATCAGCATTTGATTGATCAAAAGTAAGAAATTCAAATCCTTTCACCGCTTCCATAGTCATTAAATTAGGATAAGTCCTGTTCCAACCCCTTGGTATTGTTGCTCCGTGAAAATTTAAATGCAAACCATATTTTGCCGCATCAGTCATTAAATCCTGATAATAATTTATCATGGACTGACCATCTCCCCCAAAAAAATCGATTTTAACCCCTTTTATTCCCATGTCGGTAATTCGCTTAAACTCAGCATTTCTTTTAACCGGATCATACAATTTATGAATTGGGCTTTGCGGGGCTTTATTCCAATTCCCGTTTGAATTATACCATAACAGTAAACCAACATTTTTGGAACTTGCGTAGGTTGACAACTCTTTAATTTTGTCATAGCCTATCTGGGTATCCCATAATGCATCCACCAGGCAATATTGCCATTTCATATCTGCTGCATAGTCAATAAATTTCTTTTGAACTTCATAAACAGTAGCCCCGTCCTTTAGTAATACCCAGCTCCATGATGCTTTACCTGGCTTTATAAAATTATTGTTTTTAATTACTGATGGAGAAGCAACATCGGTTGACATTGTAGATTCAACTATTGTTGCCAGGGAATTTCCCACCACAATAATTCGCCATGGACTGGTAATAGGGAGTTTGCCTTGAGGTAACAAAGGTGCACCAGGCCCTGTTGTTTCCCCTTTTTGAGAAAAGGCAATAGAATATTCCCCACCGGGTGCTTCATGTGCTAAATGGGAACCGCAATATTTTCTTCTCATATCTGTCTCTGATAACAACAACCACTTTTCATTCACCCTAAACAACGCGGGAAATGACCAACCCTGTCCGTAAAATGATCCTTGCCCAACAATAATACTTTGTATATAATTTTCTTCATAAGAAGGTTGCGTGTTCGACCAGCCTGTTTGCGCAATGGCATGTGGATGCAACCAGGCAGAGGAACTATCAGGTAAATTAAATGTAGTAACTTCCCTGTTTATCACAACATTTGAAGTATCATCACCTTCCAAAATGTATCTAAAAGCCAGTCCGTCATTTGATACCTGGAAAATTACATTTAAAGTATAGTTATCTTTATTGCTAAACCTTAATATACACTGATTTGCATTATATGTAATATTAGATTTTTTATCATTTTTCAATGTGTAAGAATCTGTAATTTGTTTTATGGTGCTGTTACCCTCAAACCTTAAATTTTCATATAAATTTGTATTTCCTAATTCCAATCCAATCTTTGATTCCTCAATAACCACTGTATTTTCATGATAAACCGAAAATGTGTTTATTCCTTTTTTCTTCACATTAACATCAACGCGTATCTGCATATCAGGACTTACAACAGATATTGTAGTCTGCTTTGCCGCATTACTATTTACGACTAGTAAGATAGAAGCTATTAACAAAAGAGAAATCGTTTTCATACGTAAATATTATTATGGACAGTTCACTCGACTAATTGGTTTTTAGTTCAAAATTATACTGGTTTTGAGACCTGTCAGGTAAAAAGTTAACTTTTTGATAATTAAATCGCTAAAATCAAGTCAATGTTCCTATCAAGGATAGCAAGCCTCATAACGTCTGAAAGACCATTCAGCGTTTCACCCACTAACAGGTCACGCTAAACCTTGACACTAGTTTTATCAAATATTCCGCCAGAAACTAATTTATGCCATAAATCCACATTGGTGGTATATTCCTAAACACAAAATTATATTTTTCAATCGGCATATCTTTGTACGCCTTTTTCATAAATCCGGGCATGTATGTAAAAAATCTGTAAATAGCTCCCTGATCAGCCTGTTCCAATATGGCATTATTCAAATCTTTTTTATTTTCATCTCCTGAAAATGGTAAACCGGAAATTATAAGGTCAACGGGATTAATGTTATGTTTGTCCAATACATCAGCCATATTATGGGCCCATGTGTTTTCTATGATAATCCGTTTACCAAATTTTCTTTTTAAAATCTTAATATAAGAGTCTTCAATCTCTATTAATACAATTTTGGTATCTGGTTTACATCTTTTAATAATTTCTCCTGTGAATATACCATTGCCCGGTCCAAGTTCCAAAACAGAGTTAATCTTTGAAAAATCTATATTTTCAAGAATTTTCTTACTTGCTCTTTTTGAACTGGGGATAACGGAAGCATTTGTAAGGGGGTTTTTAATAAAATTCGAAAAAAATAAAGCTTTCTCCTGTATCTTTCCTATTGGTTTGCTGTTCGATCCTGCCATTTTAATTATTTAATTTTCCGATTATTAGTTGCAAATATATAGATTTGAACAAACAAATAAACTTTTTTTATTCAAAACATTATTTTCTATCCAGTTGATCCAACATTATTTCAATCGCTTCTTCCAGTTGTTTGTCCCCGCTGGTCTTGTAATCCGGTTCATTTAAAACTATATGGTCCGGTATAGCCGGGTTTCCTTCCATATTCAGGTTATTTTTTTTAACATACCATGCCCTAAAAGGCATTCTAACAACTGAACCATCCATAAGCTGGTACCCACCTGTTGATATTACTGCACCAAATGTAGGTTGACCTACAAGATCACCTATATCCAGGTTTTTATATGCATGGGAGAATATTTCCGCGTTTGAATAACTGTTTGAATTACAGATAGCAATGGAAGGTTTCATCCATGCTGCCATTGGCAACCTTGGCCCGTATGGATAATAATCCGAAAAGTCTGCATGATTTTTTGAAAGGTCTTCGGTAGCTCCGCGCGGAATCGTGTATGCATGTTGTTTCACATTAAGCATAGCCATTAAATAGTCCGTTGTCCACCCGCCCCCGTTATATCGTACATCAATAATCAGAGCTTCTTTATCCTGACCGGTTGCGGTAAGTTCAGTTACGAAATTTTCAAAACTCTGTAAACCCATTCCGCGAATATGTATATATCCTAATCTGCCATTTGATTTTTCTTCAACAATTTTTTTTCGGCTATCTACCCAATCATTATAATTCAACATAGTCATGTCAGGTACCGGCCTAAAAACAACTTCCTTTTCCTCTCCTCCATTTCTTTTTACGTTCAGGTACATTTTTTCATTAGCCTGGTTTGTAAAAAAGGTAAATAAATTTGTTTCGCTGGTTATATTTTCACCATTGACTTTGGTAATAATATCACCTTCTTTTAGTTCTACCCCTTTTTTATCAACGGGAGAATTTTGCACCACGTACGTTACCTCCAGACCATTTTTATGTTGTTTTACTTCCAAACCCGGTATTCCATTTTTTTCTTTTATTATTTTTTCAGGGCTTTCTCCTCCAATAAGTCCCATATGGCTGGAATTCAACTGACCAAGCATTTGATTAAACACCCTTCTGAAATCTTGTATAGTTGAAGTTTGTATAGCCCATGTCCTGTAATTCTCTTTTATCGCTTCCCAATCTTTGCTATGAAACTGCGGATCATAGAATCCAAGATCAAGTTGGCGACATGCCTCATCAAAAATCTGCTTTTTCTCTTCTCTATG
>JBNLCS010000257.1:0-2815 GCA_050303935.1 Bacteroidales bacterium | reverse complement strand
ATTAATCTTGGAGAAGAGCCAAAAAGAAGGTTATTAACCAATGTATCGTTAAAACTTTCCAGGAGCCTTTCATTTATTGTAACAACATTACCGCTATCGTATGACAATAGAATATCATTGCTTATTAAAATACTGTCGCTTAAGTTGATGGCCAATACATTTGTATCGGCTAAAACAACACTGTCAATAGCTACGATCTGGCTGTCAACCTTTACTGTGAAACCATCAAAGTAATTTGAATCCACGATTGACATGTTCATAGTCACTAGTATTTGCTTTGGGTTTTTATCAGTGACAGAAGCCGATTCGAAAATGTTTAAATAGCTGTCAGAAATTCCTGCCTGGTCTGCCAGTTGCAGAAAGTTCCACATAGCAGGCCTCCAAACGCCGGCAGAGTGCCCTTGTCCTTCGCCAATCCATGAATAATAGGGAATGTCATTGTTGTTGCAGAAATTAACACATGCAACATTCGCATCAATAATGCTTTCATAGTCGTATTGCCCCCAGGAGATGAACAGGCATTTCAACACCTGCCTGGCGTAGGCCCCGCCATCGGGGAACAGCGTGTTATCCCCGGCTTTGTTGGGCGCGGCTGCAGAGGGGCTTAGATGGTGGAAGTAGTCCAGGTTGGCACACCCAACGTTGAACGCGTACCCGCCGCCCCAGGAATAGCCGTACAATCCCCGGTGATCGGCATCGGCATACGTGGAATAGTGCGAATCAATGTAAGGGATGGCATCCTGGATCGTCATGTCGTTGACATTACTAAAGTCGCCGGAAAATTGATCGTCAAGGGCAACTATGATCACGCCCTTCGATATTTTTCCTTCCCCGATCAGGTTGTCGCAAACGATAGCGGCGTTGACGGCCCAGTCATAAAATATGGAGCCCGCGTCTACACCGATTCCCTGATACGCGTAAACAACGCCATACTTTTCGTTTGTGTTATATCCGGGAGGTGTATAAACCCACATGTCTACTTCACCTCCGGCTACCTCTGAATAGAAGGATGTATGATTGAGGTTTCCTGCCGGGTAACGGCCCGACTTGTCAAAAGTACTGTTGTCCGGTCCTCCCTCGGGCATGGTGGGGAGGGTTTGTGCTTTCAAATTAGGTGAAAGCAAAAAAATACATACTAATAGTCTGATAAATGTTCTCATAATTTTTGGGGTAATTATAGTTTATAAATCTGTTTTCATAGGCTTATAATTTCTCGTTGATAGTTTACAAGTCCGGTCATATTGCATTTTAGCATAAAATTTTGTAATAATTATCCGTCACTGGTCTTTTTGGGCAAAAATTAAATAGATAACAGAAATTGTAAACGTTTCATTTTACATGCCTTTACTGATGTTAAAATTAGCTGTAAAATTTCTATGACCCACATAGTTTAAACGTATTTGAAATTAAAAAAATCTATTGCTTCAAATATAACCATTATAATAAAATTACTATGTGTTATGTAACAACATATTAATATTTACTCGTGGTTAAAAAATTAGGGTTCCATGGCAAAACAACTCAAAAGAAGACCCTTTTTTGTTTATAGGGGAAAAGGTGTACGCAAAATCCGGGTTTAAAAAAATTCAAACAGTTTCTGACAAAACAGACCCTAATTTTGTTCCGGAAAAACTTACCGTTTCAAAAGAAGGTCAAAAGTTTTATTAAGCATTCTTAATATGATTGCCAAAGAGATTGTTCTGTTTTAGGGCTGTTTCGTTGTCCCAATTTTTGTACCGATGGTTTTTGTTCTAACCAACCTTATACTTAAATTTTACCTCTTTTAACTCAGCATTTGCCTTTTCAATTTTCTGTTTCAGGTCTTCTTTAAATTTAAACAGTTTTTTTTGAAGGGTCTCATCGCCTGTGGCAATCATTTGGGCAGCCAGTATACCTGCATTTTGGGCAGCATTAATTCCTACCGTTGCTACCGGGATCCCCGGGGGCATCTGAACAATGGCAAGCAGCGAATCCATACCATCTAACGATGCTTTTATGGGCACCCCAATTACAGGTAAGGTAGTCATTGAAGCAATTACACCTGGCAAGTGTGCCGCCATTCCTGCTGCGGCAATAATAACTTTGATCCCCCTGTCAATTGCCGATTTTGCAAATTTTTCAACTGCTTCAGGTGTCCTGTGTGCCGATAAAGCATTAATTTCAAAAGGTATTTCCAATTCATCAAGTAACTTGGCCGCTTTTTCCATTACGGGAAGATCAGATGTACTTCCCATTATAATGCTCACTTTTGGATTCATATATTCTGTAAATTTTTATAATTATTCTCACTACTTTTGTGCAAATTAAATAATTTTATTAATGTCTGAAAAAATTAAAATCTTTGATAAATCATTTCACTTATGCATTTCAAACAAAATTATTGTGGAGAAAGTTCAAAACGTTGCGGCTAAAATAAACAACGATTATAATAATGAAAATGTGATTTTTATTGGGGTGTTGAACGGGGCGTTTATGTTTGCCTCTGAACTATTGAAATATATTAATTTTCAGTGTGAAGTATCATTTGTAAAAGTAGCTTCATACCAGGGCGATTCATCTACAGGAACGGTTAAAAGGTTGATTGGAATAAATGAAGACCTGAAAGACAAAACGGTTATTGTTGTTGAAGATATTGTTGACTCGGGTATAACTGCAGAAAATATAATGAAACAGTTAAAGGGTTATGAACCTGCTGAAATCAGAATAGCATCCATGTTTTTTAAACCACAAAGTTTTACAAAAAAGTTCAAAATTGATTACCTTGGCATGGAAATTCCGGATGACTTTATTGTAGGTTTTGGATTAGATTATATGG
>JBNLCS010000256.1:0-4051 GCA_050303935.1 Bacteroidales bacterium | reverse complement strand
CAGGTATGTTACAGCACCACGTGGGTCCGGTGCATAGTGGTCGGCCCCGATCTTTTCACAAAATTCCTTATTTACAGGTGCACCTCCAACAAGTACTTTTTTGTCAGGATAAACGGACTTCACCTTTTGCACCAGGTTTTGCATGTTGACCATGGTAGTTGTGAGCAAAGAAGATAACCCAACCAGTGCATCGGGGTTTTCTTGCAATGCTGTCATTAGTTTTTCCTGTTTTACATCCACTCCAAGATCGATTACTTCCCAACCAGCCCCTTCAATAGCCATTTTAACCAGGTTTTTTCCAATATCGTGCAGATCTCCTTGTACTGTTGCTATAATAAACTTACCTTTTCTTTTAACCTCGCCACTATTAAAAAAAGGTTTTATATGTTCAATTGCAGCATTCATGGCTTTAGCTGACATAAGCATTTGAGGGATAAATATTTTCTTTTCAGCAAACTTTTTCCCAACCCTGTCCATTCCAATAACTAGGGCGTTTTTAAGAATTTGCTCTGCACCAAAGCCTTCTTCCAACGCTTTTTTCGTTAATTCATCTGCACCTTCCTGTCCTTTCATATCAGGCGGATATGGTGCATTTACATCTACTTTTCCAAATTCAACACAATGGGCAATTTGATCTAATATTGAGCTCATATTTTAATTTTTTAATCAAAAATTATTTTTATCATAAACATTATTGATCCTATCGTTATTCTTTAAACTTCATAATAAAGCCGCCATACGGCATAAGATCAATCAAGGCAGTTTTAGCATCATCCATTTCTAATGGTTCTTGGGTCATCTCCCTTTTTGTACGGTCCCTCACCAATTCACCTTCTTCAGCGTCAATAAAAGAAAGGTCAATATGAAGAAATTTATCTTCATTTTCACCGTTTATACCAGCCACATACCAGGTATCACCAGTTTTACGAGCTATCACAAATAATTTACCCGGATACCCATCAATAAATTTCGATTCGTCCCACGAAACAGGTATTTCATGCAAGTATTTCTTTACAAATTCAGGAACCTTTTTTATTCCAATATCTGTTTCCGCATAATGCTGAATACCTGATAAAAAGATTACAGACAATGCCAGTTCAAAAGCATTGGTGGTCATTCGTGCATCCTCAATTCCATTGTCTTTAAAAGGAATTTCTTGAAATACTACCGGTGTAAAATCCATTGGATCAAAAACATTACGGGTAAATGGTAAAACACAGCAATGTGTAGGTTGATTATAAGCCGCCTCAGGGGTGAATGTACAAAACTCCTCCCCTCTCACAGCCTCCATTGTAACAAGATTAGGGTACGTACGCTGCCATCCCCGGGGCAAGGTACAGCCATGAGTATTAACCATCATTTTATATTTTGCTGCGGTTTCAATTATGTCGAGATAATACCCCATTACATCCTGTCCGTCACCTCCGAAAAAGTCAACTTTTACGCCTTTAATGCCAACTTCGTGCAACCAGGCAAACTCTTTTTCACGACTTTCTTGGGTCAGGAACTTACCACGTGGTTGGTATGGTGCTGTGTTCCATGAACCTGCAGAGTTATACCATAATATTAACCCAACATTTTTTTTAGCTGCATAATCGGCAAGTGTTTTTATACTGTCAATGCCAATATTATTATTCCAATTAACGTCAATTAAACTATATTCCCATCCCATTTCAGCAGCGTAATCAATAAACCTTTTCTGTACAGTATAAACAATTGAATCATCTTTGAGCATTACCCAACTCCATGACGCCCTTCCGGGTTTAACAAATGTAATATCTTCCAAAAGATTTGGTTTGGCCAGGTCTGTACCCAGTGTTGACCCGTTGATTACACCAAGGTCGCTTCCAATGGTTATAATTCGCCAGGGAGTATACCAAGGCAGGGACGAACCGGGGTTAGCCCCTGATTCTTCATTAAGGGTTTCCTTTTGTGATGGAAAATCTATTTCGAATTCGTAAGTGCCCGACAAGTGCTTCAGCCTGGTACCACAATAATTCCTGTAGGGAGCAGTTTCCGAAATTAATACCCAGATATCACCTGTATTAAATAATACAGGATATACCCAACCGGGCTTACTTGTTCTTAATGTATCCAATCTTACATTTTGTATATAATCTTCCTCGTAGGATGGATTCGTGCGTTCCCAACCCGACTTTGCCTCTGCCATTGGCTGGATCCAGGCCGTTGTATTTTCAGGAAACGTATACGAAGTCATTTCATCATTAATCATTTTTACTTCAGTACTTTCTTCGGGAAAATAATACCTGAAAGCAACACCATCATCTGACAGTTGAAAAATAACATCCATTTTCGCCCCGCTTTCATTTTCTAAATGATATACCTTCTTATTTGCCTCATAAACAACATCCTTTTGTTTCCCGGATAACAAACTGTACTCATCAATAACTTCTTCCGTCCCTGAAATTGATATCATTTTCATATTTTTTGAAAAGTCTTCATCATCCCGTACTATGCCAAGTTTTGATTTTTTGATTACTTGCTTATCATCCAGTGAGACAGAGTAATATACAGATCCGTTTTCATCCAAAAATACGTTGGCAGTTATTTCTTCATTTGGACTACTTAGTTCCGGATTATTTCCTATACAACCAATTAATAAAATTGTAAAAAGTATTCCTGGTATGGCTAGAATTTTCATATCCTATATTTATTAGTTTTTTATGGTTCAGGTAAAATTAATATTTTTGAAATAAAAAATACCAACAGGGTATTCCAACTGATGAAGTTAATCTTCAAATTTAAATGTTAAACAAAAGTAAATTTGCAAACAATTCAAATACTATTTTGTATATTCTATTGAAAACTAACAAATTATTACATCATGAAAAACAAATCATTTTTAACACTTGCATTGGTTACATTTTTTATAATAAATAAATCAGTTGCCCAGGAAAATGACACCCTGGCTATATACTATTTTGGACATGCTTCGCTTATGTTTGTTTACCAGGACATCGTAATACATGTTGACCCTAGGTCATCGATGACCAATTATAGCAAGCTGCCCGATGCCGATTACATTTTTGTTACCCATGAACACGGTGACCATTATGAAACTTCGGCCTTAAATACAGTTACTAAAAGCTCAACAATACTTGTTACAACAGAAACAGTAAAAAATAAAGGTGGTTACGATGGCAATATTGAAGTTATGGCTAATGGAGATTCAAAGGAATATGGAGGAATAAATGTTGAAGCAGTGCCTGCATATAATTTCACTGCAGCTTTTCACCCTAAAGGTGTTGGTAATGGTTACGTTTTTACTTTTGGCAAAACAAGGGTATATGTTGCTGGTGATACTGAGGATATCCCGGAGATGGATAGTATTGAGGCTGAAGTTGCTTTTCTTCCAATGAACCAGCCCTATACCATGACCGAAGAACAAGCATCACATGCAGCCGTGATGGTCAATCCTGATGTACTTTATATCTATCATAATGGGGGATCGGATAATAACAAATTGAAAGATTTAATGAAAGATCATGACAACATTGAAGTTCGAATTGACGCATCTGTATATTTTATGAAAACATCAACTGGCGAAAGCTGGAAATACGTTGAAGAAAATCCAACAAAAATTGAAAATAGGGCCCTGAACGATGTAAACATATTCCCAAACCCCGTAACTAATGAACTTTATGTAAATAACCTGGTTGGAAGCTATGATTTAGTGATAATGAACCTCGAAGGAAAGGTAATGCAAAAAGTTAAAAGCCGGCATAGCTCGCACAAAATTGATATACAAAGTTTTCCGCAAGGGAATTATATTTTAAAAGTATTGCAGGATAATGATGAGAAAACATTTGGCTTTATGAAAATTTAATCTCACATGAGAGAAATATTCCCAAATGGTTTAAAAAATTTCTAGTTCAATATTTAATTTCTTGTAATATTAATCTTAATATTGATGTTTTAATATTGTTTTTCTTGTTTAAAGCAATTTAACAAGAAATTTAATTTTAGAACTGAATAGAAATGAAGAACCTGATTGTGTTTTTTTTCTTTATAGTCTTTGGTATTTTGAAAG
>JBNLCS010000255.1:0-4849 GCA_050303935.1 Bacteroidales bacterium | reverse complement strand
TGGCAAAATTTCAGCGATCAGGCAAAGGGGGTACCCCTGCCATTTCAACTGCTTCGTTGCCCGACATTGTGTTCATGCTCCTTTTCTTTTTCATGGTTACGACCGTGTTAAAACAAACAACCATGTTGGTGCAAGTTGCAGTACCAAAAGCAACAGAGGTGAAGAAACTAGAAAACAAATCCCTGGTTAGTTATATATATGTTGGTAAACCTCAATTTGCTTTGAGAAAGATGTACGGTGAAAAAGCCAGGGTTCAATTGAACGATATGATAGCAGATGTTGATGATGTGATGGAGTTTGTTTACAACGAAAGAGCAGATAGACCTGAGCATGAACGTGCAAAAGTTGTGTTCTCTATTAAGGGTGATGAAACTGCTAAAATGGGGGTTATATCTGATATTAAAATGCAGTTACGAAGATCAGCTGCACTTAAAATAAATTATTCTTCAAAGAAAACCCAATCTTACGATAGATAAATAAAAGGCCGGTTAGACCGGCCTTTTTTATTGCTTATCTTTATTATATTCCCCAAGCATTTTTACACACACCCTTTCCGCTTTATTTACTTGCTTTGCTGTTTGTTTTATGTAGTTCTTTTCATTCGTATATCGTGTTTTCATCTGTGCTATCTGGAAATTATAAAACTGCTCCAGTAAATTATTTGTGCGTTTTAAACCTTTTAAATAATGTTGATATAATTTGTTCTCCTTTTTAATAGGTTCCTTAATGGTCTTAAAAAACACAATTTCATGGTTTAAACGTTCCTTGTATTCGACATTTATGGAATAAAACATTTCATTGCAGGCAATATATTTCTCCTCTTCATCCTGATCCACAAAGCTTGACTTTTTACATTCAATCAAATATCTTTTTGATTCTTTTAACACCGATTCCAGTTCTTTAATGTTAGCCTTAATGCCTCCATGTTTTTCTTTTAGTTCATATTTTACCATCGTTGTTACCAAATCCTGATAATTTTCCATAGTGGCAAAAATATGATCTGAGATAGTTATAATGGAATCTGTATAGTTAAAAGTTTCAGGGCTGTTCTCGATGATTAGCTTTTGTAAAGCTTCGTTAATTTCTTCTATAGTGTATATTATTTCAGGAAGAAGGTTTTTTATATTTAGAATTGAATCATAAATTGTCTGCAATTCTTTCGTCATGGTATACTGAATTGTATCTACTATTTCATCAGCAAGAGAATACAAACTATCAGCCCGGTGCATCGCTGTAATAAATTTCAAGGAATCGGAATGACCAGGTATTGTGTGGGACCTTTTAGTAGCATATATTTTATCATCAATCAATGTTTTCACCGCCTTGCCGCGCATGGAAGCCAACTTGTCTTTGATCTTTTCCTTTTCAGTTTCTCTTCGTTCTATAAGTTTTTGGTTGTTCGATATGCTTTTTGTTACAACCTTCTGATAATCCTTTATTGACGCTGAGTTAATCTTGTAATCCGATTTAAATTTGTTTAGCTTATATCGGTAAATACTGTCATCAATGTGCCTTCCCAGTTCAAGGGATTGATACCCTTTTGAAAAATTTTCAGAAGATAGATCCAACTTCTTTTTTATGTACTCAATAGAAGATGGTACCGTATTCTCAGCTATATTAAAATGAAAAAAACCATGATCCACGTATGCAGACGCTAAATCATAAAAGTTTAAAGGATTAAAATTATTAGCTCTTTTATATGAGGCTATATTCTTTTCAAATGAACTTAATTTGTTATAATTTTTCAGGGTATCAACATAATTAAAATATATGTAGAAGGAGTCACATTTAACATCATTCATAAAACATTCCAGTGTTATTGGGTATTCTCTTAATTGCCATAACGGATCAGCAGGAAGATGAGTCTCTAACATATCTACTGCACTTGCCAGAAAATATTGGTAATTACGTTGTTCAATAAATTCTGTTTTACCATTTAATGTTGGCTTTTGTAAAATAATTTGAATAATATTTCTTTTAGAAACTGTGTTTACTTTTCCACTTCCCCACGTACAATCAACAAATAACCATTGGCCATCTAATTTTACTACATTCCAGGCATGATCACTTGACCTTGGATTATAGCCTGATTTTGTGTAACCGGTAACTATCCTAGAAGGAATTTTTAAGTATTGACAAACCGAATCAAACAATACAGCATAACCGAAACAAATTGCTTTGCCTTCTTCCAACGTGGTTTCTGGATACGGGGAATTTCGTAAACCACTGATAAATGATTCTACGTCATAATCAATATTTTCAGTAATCCATACAAATAATACCTGTAATTTTTCACGATTGCTTAGCGTGTCAATATTAACGTAGGAAGATAATTCTTTTGCATTATTTATTTTGGAAGGTATAGAAAATGCTAAATTATTAATAAATCCATCTTCTGTTTCTTGTGCTTTCACAATCAGATTAGAAAGAATAAAAATTATATAAAATAATTTTCGCATGTTTTTGATTATAAACCTATTCCTTTTACAGGATCAAATTTAAAAGGTTTCCATTTACCTTCAACTAACGACCAAATTTCATCAATCCCAGAATCTAACAAAACATTTGCAGCATACTTGTACCCTTTAGTAATCTCATCAGGTGAATGTGCATCAGAATTTATTGAAACGGGTATCCCCAACTGTTTAATGACATTATAGCACCAAGGATGCGGGTATAAATTACTTCCGGCCTTGTAGTATCCCCGGGTATTTATTTCTACTATAACATTTTTTTTCTTAATAAGATGAAGCAAATCTTCAACGGCATTTTTGTACCAATTTTCAGTTTCATCAAAATGAGAAAAATTGTTATTATGCATTCTGATTTTATCAAAATGTCCCAAAATATCCGGGGGACTATTTTCTAACATCTCTCGTGTGAGTTCAAAATATCTTAAAACTGCATTTTTAATATTCCCATTGAAAACATTTTTCACTCCATTAAAAAAAAAATCCGGGGTCCAGTCTATGCACCATTTTTTACCATTTTTAAAAGAATCAACAAAATGTATAGACCCAATGGTATAATCCAATCCTAACTTTTTAATTTCAACATGTTGTGGTCCCGAAATACATGGAATATAGTCTACTTCCAAACCTATATAAATTTGTATTTTATTACGAAAAGTACTTCGTAATGCTTTTATATCGTTTAGATAATTATTTATCTTCCTTTGAGGAATAGTCCATTCACAATCAAAGGGAACTGGAGCATGAGAAGAATAGCCATACGCCGGCAATTTTTGATATAATGCCTCTTGAATATAATCTTCGGGTGGATTTTTCCCATCACAATAATATGTATGGCTATGGTAATTTGTCCAGGGCATGATCTTTTTTTCCTTTTAAAGAAACAAAAACAAACGGAATGTGAAATTTAATTTTATTCACATAATATTAACCATTAAACCTGCCAATCAATTGTATCTAATGAATTTTGCAAAAGGTATGAATTCGCTTTCGAAAAATGCTTACATCCAAAAAAACCATTATATGCTGATAAAGGAGAAGGGTGTGCTGCTTTTAAAATTAAATGTTTCGAATGGTCAATCAAAGTTTCTTTATTTTGTGCAAAACGTCCCCATAACAAAAAAACCAGGTTTTCCCTTAATAAGGAAAGTTGTTTGATGGCCGCATCGGTAAATGTTTCCCACCCTTTCTTTTGATGAGAACCGGCTTGATGTGCCCGTACCGTCAGAGTTGCATTTAAAAGGAACACGCCCTGATCAGCCCATTTTTCCAGATTACCATGTTTGGGCAATACAATCTGTAGATCATCTTGCAATTCTTTAAATATATTTATGAGAGATGGCGGGGCAGGTATGCCTGGTGGAACTGAGAAGCAAAGGCCATGAGCCTGGCCTGGCCCGTGATAAGGGTCTTGTCCGAGAATAACTACCTTCACTTCTTCAAAAGGGGTCCGGTTAAATGCTTCAAATATGTTTTTACCTGGTGGATATATTTTATATTTCTTTTTCTCCTCTACCAGGAAATTTTTTAAATCAGAAAAATAAACTTTATTAAACTCTTCATTTAGCACTTTTTTCCAGCTTTTTTGAATATCAGGATCAATTTTCTCCATATTTAAACTTTTACGTTTAAAGTTATAATAAAATTTTTACCTGGTGCACTAACACTGAATGCAAAAAATTTTTGATACTGGTAAAGTATATTTTCTTCCCAAAATTGAATACCAGATTCAAAATGTAAGGTATAGCTTGACTATCTGCCCTGTTAGAGATGCAAAATGTGAAAAACTTAACCGAAACAATGTTGTTATAATTTTTATCTTCATCATGTAAAAACAAAATATCAAAGCAAACTACAGAATTTGTAACAGAACCTGCTAAATAGTATTAATTATCAATAAATTATGATTTTTTGCTTACAAGAAATAATTGAATAATTGTTGCAATATGGAAAGTAATTTTGAAAAGAGAAAGAGGAACAGGATAGTTAGAAATATAGTGTTAATTTTTGTTTTAACTGGTAGTTTAATTTTCCTTGCAATTAGAATTTTACCAGAAAACCGGATATCTTCAGGTGAAATATTTCAAGCCATACCAATTGATGCTTCAATTGTAATACGATCAAATGGTTTTACAAAATTAATCGATGCAACCATAAATAATAATTTTTGGAAAGAAATCTCTGTTTTTGATGAGATAAATAACGTAAAAGAAGGTATAGAATTTATAGATTCTATCGCTGATTATAATGACGGTGCCAGCAAATTGTTAAACAAGGAAGTTTATTTATCTTTTCATTTAATAGGTGTTCAAAATGTAGAACCTGTCTTTTATATTCCTACAGGTAAAGCATTAAATAGTCAAATTAAAAACCTTATA
>JBNLCS010000254.1:0-7379 GCA_050303935.1 Bacteroidales bacterium | reverse complement strand
GTTTGGTAATGATGAATTTTTTGATAAGCTCATGTCATATTACCAAACAAGGGAAGAATATGAAATGTGTGATATGTTAATAAAAACGAAAAACCAATAAAAAAGGCGGTTTTAAACCGCCTTTTTTATTTTACCACTCCGGATTGTTATTTGTTAATGAAATAAATCAGATTTGCCAGTTCACTTTCCAGGTTCACATTGTTTACGCATAGCTTTTCACTATTTTTTAATTGTACTGGTGTGAAATTTAATATTCCTTTTATTCCTGCTGTTTCCAAAATATCTGCAGTTTGTTGGGCAACTGCTTCAGGAACACTTAAAATAGCCAGTTTTATTTTGTTATTCTTGATAAAGCTTACCATTTTATCGCTGTGGAAAATTGGAGGGTTAATTACTTCGTTTATTTTCGTAGTATCCGTATCGAATCCTGCTGAAACTCGTATGTTATCACGCGCAAAGCCCTTGTATTTCGTTAAAGCTTCCCCAATTCTTCCAATACCCACAATAATAACTTGTTGAACATCCTCATAACCAATAATTTTATTTATTTTTTCCAATACTTCATCAACATGGTACCCACCTTTTTGTATGCCTTTAATATCAAATGATGAAAAGTCTTTTCGTACAAGAGATGAGGATATGTCAAGTGCATCTGCGATATTGTCGGAAAAAACTTTGTTAAAGCCCATGCTTTTAAAACGTTCTAGTAAGTTTTTATATGAAAGCAATCTGGAAACTCTGTCTTTATCACTACTTGGCATAATTTACACAAAAAAGAATTACGATAAATGATTCAAAACATAATTAATATGTTACAAATATAACAATAAATACAGTCTGTGTGTAATTGAAAAGTTTTCTTAGTGAAAACGAGTTGCGTTCGAACCCTTTAGATTGCTGATTATTAAAGGTAGCCGTGGTTGTTTTAATTGTTATGAATAAATAGTTATTAATATACCGGTTTTGATAGTATAAATTATTCAAAAATTGAAAGGTGAAGGGTAGGTTTTTAACTTTGTGTAAGCAACATTATTCCCAAGTAATTTTTCTTTCAGGAATAACATCAATCGGAATGTCCTTCGTTATTTCAAGTGCTTTTTTTAGTTGAGGAGTTTCATTTGTCCATTGCTCAAAAAACGTAGCAACCCCTTCTTTATCCCCATTACCTTCAAGCAAAAGTAATTCCGCTACAAGTTCTTCTACAACTGTCTCGAATTTATCAAAATTAACCGTCCACTTGAAATTTTCCATGTTGTATTGAATACCGTCATGTTCGAGCAGATAATTTAGTGAAATGGCCGCTGCTTTGCCATGGGCTTCGTCTAAACCAAACCTAATAGACCTAAAGAGGCTTCCCAAAAAAGAAACATAAAAGCTTTTTGCCTTTTCCGGGTCTTCAATTCCTTGTTTCATCAGGTATGCCAATGAGTATAAGCCACATATGTCTGCCTTGGCTTCTTCAAGCGGGCTGTAATCCGCCCCTATCACTGCATTTACCGCTTTCCCTTTTTCTGTTCCAACTTTTACTGTTCTGGGGCCTATTGCATGGCATATTTCGTGCATCAAAACAAATTTAAAAAATCCGTCTGCTGACAAATATTGCAATTGTGATTCATCAATAAGTTTGTTTGAAACCGGAGTAATGATGGCATTAAAACGTGCTTCAAACATGTTTTTCCAAAAAGTTTTTTTAGTGCCTTTTTGTTCGTGCACAGCAGGATCATTTGGAAGGTTTGTAGCAACTGCCTGGTATCCCGCAGCCCCATCCCCGGTCCTTACAATATCCTGAACAACTATGAAACTGGCTGTTAAACCGTCAACTTCAGATTTATAAATATCAGGAATAGGTAAGTTTTGTTCCAGATCCTTGAGATAACTTGTGTATTTCTCAAGGTCTTTTGTGCCTTCTTCATCCACTATCTCAATAAAAGCTTCGTATTTTGCTTTAATTCCTTTTATATGGTCTGCATATGTCTCAAAAGGGCCAAAAACCATATCAAACTTGGTGTTGGTGAGATCAACCCAGGCCACATCGGCATCAAAATAATTGTCTGATTCAAGTGCATTGGCTTTAAGGTTCAGATAACTTGCAAAGTCTTTGTTATCACTTAAGCTAGCTGCTTCACGCAACAATTTAGTTATTTTTTTTATATAGGGGGCATATTCCTGATGATAACGAACTGCTGTGTACCCGCCTTTTCCATCTTCTTTTATTACGGTATAAGGATACATAAATTCTGCTTTCTCCTCTTCTGAGAGGGTATTGATGTACTCGTCAAATTGTTCCGCAGTCATTCCTCTTGGGTAAAGTTCATCGCCTCCATAATAGTTTTTATTTCCTATAAATGTTTCATATTCATTAAGTTGCTCATATGGACCTGAATTACGGTTTATCAAAGTAAGTAATTTCAGGGTAACAGCATTTTTATTATCAATCGCATCCAGGCTGTCTCTTAGGTGTAATCCATATTTTGACGTTTGTAGCCAGAATATGGTATCAATATAATAGGCTGCCTTAATGAGTTTTTTTACCATGGTTTTCTCCGTTTCATTTAAACCGGAAAGATCAAAATTCATCTCATAAGGCCGATATTGTGAGAGATATTGGTCTAGTTTAGCTTCAGGGGCATGCCATGTTTTATTATGTGTTTCTGAGGTAGATGATGTACATTGTAACAATGTAAAAAAAGTTAAGGTCATAAAAAATCCTGTTACAATAGTAGTTGTCTTTTTTACTTTTAAGGTGAATGTTTTTTTAATTGTATTAAACATATTATTGTAATTTTATTATTCAATTTAATTGTTCTTTAACAAAATACGCTACCTTTTCAAGCGAAGTTATCATATCATAATCTTCATGAAAAATATAGTCGGGAACATTCAACGGATATGTGGTGAAATTCAATATTCCTTTTATACCTGCCATGATAAGTTTTTCAGCTGTTGAGGCTGCTACTTCAATGGGGACAGTTAAAATTGCAATAGTGATATTGTGTATTTCTATAATTTCTTTTAAATCACTCAATGAGTATACTTTTACTCCTGAAACTACCCTGGAAATTTTGTCCTGATCTACATCAAAAGCTGCTACAATGTTTAATTTAGCCCTTTTTCCTGTAAAATAACTGGTTACTGCCATTCCTAAATTTCCAATACCTACTACAGCAACATTTTGTCCTTCTTTTGTGTCTAAAACATTTCCTATTACATCGATCAGTTCCCGAATGTCATATCCTTTTTTTTGGGAACTGGAATAACCGATAAACATTAAATCCCTGCGTACCTGTACAGCGGTTAGGTTATGAAATAGAGCCAGCTCGTGTGAATATATATGTGTTTTTCCTTTTTGAAGGTTTTCAAGCAAAGTACGTCTGTATTTACTTAACCTTTCAATTGTTTTCTCAGGTAATTTTTTCACTTTTTATCATTTAACTAACATAAAAACAGGGAATTTTATTTTTTGTTTTTAATTAATGTATTAATAGTCTCAATTAAGTATTTGTCATCCCTGCCTTTTTCAAGGTAGTAATCGGCTTTAATCCATTTCTTATCAGCTTCGGTATGCAGGTTAAAGGAATGTCCTGTTTTTTCTATAGCTGAAGTGTAAATAATAACTGGAGTGTCCCAATATATTTTTTTAATTTTATAAGCAAGGATAAATCCACTGTCCATATTTTCTAATACAAGTTCTAATATAGCAATATCAGGTTTGTTTTTCAATATTATCTGTTCAGATTCTTTTTGACTATCAGAAGTAATTACTTCATAGCCTGCTTTCTCAAGTATTGCTTTGTTTTTATGGAGTGTTTTAAAATCCTTGTCAACTAATAGTATCATGCAATTCTTTTCTAATTGGCTGTTTTATTTTCTTTGTTATAGGTTGTATAAAGGAAGCTATCCCCTTTCTTTGCCAAATCATTTTTTATGTAAGAAATATTGGGATTTTTAAAAGAAGATTTAATGATGTCTTTTTCAAAAAGGTCGTATAATGGTTTTGATCGGTTTTTTAACTGGTCATTGTTTTCAAGTTTTGGTTGTCCTCCTCCTCCTACACATCCTCCAGGGCAGGCCATTACTTCAACAAATACAAGATTTGAATAGTTTTTTATTTTTTCCAGGTTTTCTTCTATGTTATCAAAACCGTTAATTACAACAAAAACATATGCATCCTTGTCTATTTGTAATTTATATTCTTTGAGGTTTTTTGATGACCTCAACGTGTGAATTTTTTTATCATTAAATTCTTTTTTGGTCAATTTATAGTATACAGACCTGATTAATCCTTCTGTTGTGCCCCCTGTAATACTTATTAATTTTGATGATCCGCTTGATTTATCAAAAGGTGCAGATATTGGTTCCGGTTCAATATTTTCAATATCAATTCCATTCATTTTTATTAATTTGAATAGTTCTCGTGTAGTAAGTACCATATCTACACTGGGATGACCATCAGAAATAAGCTCTGCTCTTTTACTTTCAAATTTTTTTGCAATACACGGCATAACCGAGACAGTGAAAACATCTTCTTGTTTTAGATTGTACTGACGGGCAATGTGTTTTTTTTGAATTATGCTACTTAAAATTTGAGGTGATTTTAGACCTGATAGCGAATCAATTAGTTCCGGATGCCTTTTTTCAACATATAGCACCCAGGAAGGGCAGCAGCTACTGTAAACCGTTTGTATTGATTTCCTTTTAATATTTTTAACAATGTTATTTGCAAGCTCTTCAGTAACAATATCTGCACCTAGTGTAGTATCGATTACATGGTCAAATCCCATTTTTTTAAATGCGATATTTAAATACCCACCGGCATATTTGCCGGCTTTTAGTCCGAATTCTTCGTTTATTGAACTAGCCGTTGCTGCAGAGTATTGAATAACATATTTTTTTTCAGGTTTGTATAATAAGTTTTCTAATTCATAAAGACTTGAATTTTCGGTTAAAGCACCAGTTGGACAATATACCACACATTGTCCGCAATTAATGCAGTTAGATTGATGTAATGGTGTTTCTAAGGTGGTTGCAATGCAAGTTTTTATTCCTCTATATGCAAAATCAAATGTAGCAATATGTTGTTTCTCTTCGCATATTCTTACGCATCGCCCACATAAAATGCATTTTGACGGGTTTCTAATAATTCCCGGACTTGATTTGTCTAAATTAGTGTCTTTCTTTTTCCCGGATAATTTTCTTTCCCTTATGTGAAAATCTTCTGCCAACGTTTGCAATTCACAATTTCCATTTCTTTCACAGTACAAACAATCATCAGGATGATCGGCAAGCAGAAGTTCAATTATGGTCCTCCTTGCTGCTATAACTCTGGGCGAGTGGGTTTTAATTTTCATCCATTCCTCGACCGGATGTGAACATGAGGGAATTAATTTTTCTTTACCCTCTACCTCAACCACGCACATACGACAGGCCCCGGTTGGGGTAAAGTCTTTCATGTTACATATAGTAGGTACTTTAATGCCATTCCTGTTCAGTGCATTTAAAATACTTTCGCCTTTTTCAGCAATAATCAATTTGTTATTTACTTCTATTTTAATATCCATAATTTATTCTGCTGTTATGGCATTAAATTTACATGTAGAAAAACATATACCGCATCCGGTACATTTTTCTTGTACAATAAAATATGGATTGTGCGGTGACCCGATTATGGCATCTTCCGGACATTTTTTTGCACAAACCGAGCAACCGGTGCAGTTGTCCACATTTATATAAAATTGACGTAAATCACTGCAAACTTTGGCCTTGCAGTGCCTTTCGTAAATATGTTCTTCAAATTCGTTTTTAAACCATTTTAAAGAAGATAAAAGTGGGTTGGGGGCATTTTGACCTAAACCGCATAACGATGTATCTTTCATAACATATGCCAGGTTTTCCAACTGCATAACCCCTTTAAACCTTCCCAGTGCGTTGTTGGCTGAACCTTCAACTGGGCGATGGGTTATACTTTCCAAAATTTCATGCATACGTTTTGTGCCTTCACGGCAGGGGATACATTTTCCGCAACTTTGTTTACTCATATAGTGAATAAAGAACCTAAGCAGATCTATTATACAAGTGTCTTCATCAAGTACCAGTAATCCTCCTGAACCTATAGTAGCGCCTATAGAATTCAATGTTTCGAACCCGATTGGTGTATGCATTGTTTCTCCGCTAATTATACAACCTGAAGGCCCACCAATATGTAGCGCCTTAAAATCCTTTTGGTTGGGAATGCCTCCAGCAATTTTAAACACAAGTTCGATAAAGTTGGTGCCCATAGGAACTTCAATCAATCCTGTATATTTGATCCTTCCGGTTATGGAGAAAACTTTTGTCCCTTTACTTTCAGGCGTTCCAATGCTATTAAACCACTGTGGGCCATGATTAATAATACCGGGTATGTTGGCCAGGGTTTCTACGTTGTTTATAGCTGTTGGTTTTTGGTATAGTCCTGAACCAGCAGGGTAGGGGGGCTTACTTTTGGGCATCCCTCTTTTTCCTTCTAAACTGTTAATAAGTGCTGTTTCTTCACCGCAAACAAATGCCCCCGGGCCTTTTCTGATTTTTATTTCAAGGTTATATCCACTTTTAAAAATATTTCTTCCTAATATTCCCAACTCGATTGCATCATTTACGGCTTTGTTTAATCTTTCAATAGCAAGCTTATATTCACTTCTTATATAAATATAAGCTTGATTAGCACCAACAGCATATGCTGCAATAGCCAACCCTTCAATTAAACGGTGAGGGTCCCCTTCACATATTGTACGGTCCATAAATGCACCCGGATCACTTTCCTCAGCGTTGCAGATCATATATTTTTGTTCTGCAATTGTATTTTGTGTGATTTTCCACTTTTGTCCCGTGTTAAAACCACTTCCTGAACGTCCACGTAAGTGACTGGATTCTACTATATCACAAATATCATGCGGGGTATAGTTTTTAATTGATTTTATAAATGCTTTGTACCCCCCCGTGGCAATATATTCTTCAATTTTTTCAGGAGAAATTTTTCCACAGTTTTTTAATACCAGCCTTTTTTGAAGTGCAAAAAAGGGGACTTGGTCAATATATTTAATTTCATCCCATTCTTTTTGATTGGCACTGCTGTATTGGCCAATTATTTTATCATTTGAGGGTAGGTTATGAAAAATATCATCCAGTAAAGAATTAACATTATCATCCGTAATATTAGCGAAAGAAAGCCGTGTCCTTCCAGGCAACTGTACATCAACAATGGGTTCCTGAGAGCATAATCCAATGCATCCTGTTTTTATTATGTCCACATCAATCATTCTGTCAGAAATATAATTTTTTATGGCATCAAGTGTTTTTCGCGCTCCTGCTACAATTCCACATGTCCCATATCCTATGTATATTAC
>JBNLCS010000253.1:0-2811 GCA_050303935.1 Bacteroidales bacterium | reverse complement strand
AAAATCGATGTGGTTACGAATAACAAATTCACCCAATGCCTTAAAATCATCGCCTGCTATATCAACGTTTTCTCCTACTTCCCTTGTACCGGCATTACCAGGCGCAATGTATAGTTTTGTTAATTTTGAGCTTTGTGCAAGTTTCCAGGCAATAGCATGTTCCCTGCCCCCTGATCCAATTAATAATACGCGCATTTTTAGTATTATTTTGTTATGGTTTTAAACGTATATCCTTTCTCCAATAAAGTTTCAATAGATTTTGGTAAGGCATATTGCAGGTTTTTTTTTGCTTTCTCCGAATCATGAAACACAATCACCGAACCATTTCTTACTTTTGAAACCACATTATGTAAACATTGCTGTGGGGTAATACTTTTTAAAAAATCGCAACTTAAAACATCCCACATCACAACCCTGAAATCCTTTACCAGTTTTTTCCCTTGCGACCTTTTGATCATCCCATAAGGGGGACGAAAAACCCCGGAATGAATAAGTTTCTTTGCAAGTTCAATATCTTCAAAATACTGGCGGTTATCTGATTTTAAACCATTCAGATGACTGTATGTATGGTTTCCGGTTGCATGTCCTTTATCCTGTATCTTACGATAAATATCCATGTTTTTCTCAACATTCCTTCCAATACAAAAAAAAGTTGCTTTAATATTATAATTGTCAAGTTGATCCAAGACCCAGGATGTTACACCTTCGGTAGGGCCATCATCAAAAGTAAGATAAACATCCTTTTTTTTTGTTCCCATATTCCAGGTATACCTTTTTAACAGAAACCTTATCAATACAGGTGGCCTTACAGCGATCATTGCATTAACTTTTGAAGCTTTTCGTAATAATCAAAAAATATTTTTTGCAGTCTTTCAGCATTATCTAAATCTCCATTTAATTTAGCAATATTTGATAATTGCCTTATCCAGCTCATATTACGCTGTAGTTCAATGTTAACACTTCTCGCTTTGTTTTCCCTGAACCTTAAGTAATATTCAATTTCATCAACAAGGTATTTTTCTACCTTACCCCTTATTTCATCCGCCTTTTCTAAATCTCCCAATTTGCTATACAAATCAATATATGCTGACATTGTATATGTAAATGACAAGCTTTTCTCAGGAATAACCTGTAACGAATGGTCCAATACTTCCCTAGCCTTATCAAGTTTTCCTTCATCAATCAAGGCATCGGCTAATTGAGCAAATGTGTTCCTGAAATTGAACAACATTCTCCGGTTGTTCTCATTGAGATAAATCTCCCCGGTTTCAATACCTCCCCAGCGAAATTTATTTATCATATTATCATACATTTCATCCGTATCGATAGCAGTAACAATCCCTTCTTCTGTATTATTTTTAAACGGGACAATCTTATAAGTTAACCCGCAACTCTGAAAATAATCTTCAAGATTCAGGTAATTGTCACTCGATACTGTTATAGCATAATAAATAGGCCGCTTCCAATCATTTCCGGCAAGCAGGTCCAGGATCATCAAGTGATTTTTATAGAGGTTGTCACCACTGAGTTTCCATTGAATATCGTCCTGCATGTTTTTGTAATATTTTGGGTTAAGCCATTCACCTTGTTCAATATTACTTTGGTTTACTTTCAATTTCAGATTTTTAGAAGGTAAATATTCAACATGTTTACCATCTGTAGTTTGCAATTTATACCGTTGGTCTTCACTTCGTATAAGCAACATGGCTTCTTTTTGCAGGTCAAGCACCTTTGGTTCATCATATAATTTAACCCTGTCCCTTCTACCTGACAAGTATTGTTCCCTCTTTAATGTAAACGGTAATGGGTCCGAACCATATGCTTTACGCTGCATTTGTTCAATATACCAGTCGGCACTTAAATAACTCAGGTTGCAAACCCTCACATCAGTCCTCACCCCTTCAACTTCCTGAATGTACCATAATGGGAATGTATCGTTATCCCCATTTGTAAACAACACGGCATTTTTCTGGCACGATTGTAAATAATTGTTGGCAAAGTCACGTGCTGTATAGGTATTTGACCTGTCGTGATCGTCCCAGTTTTGCTGGGCCATAATACCCGGCACCAGACCAAGGCTCAACACCGTGGCAATTGGAGCAGCTAATGTTGAAGGCATTATCTTTTTTAACAAATCTGAAAAAGCCATTACCCCCAAGCCTATCCAAATGGCAAAAGCATAAAATGAGCCGGCATAGGCATAGTCCCTTTCCCTTGGTTGATAAGGATATTGGTTAAGGTAAATAACAATAGCCATTCCTGTCATAAAAAACAAGGTCATTACAACCCAAAAGTTTCTTACATTCTTTTTATACTGAAAAAATAATCCGGCCAGACCCAGGATAAGTGGTAGAAAATAATAGGTGTTCCGGCCCTTGTTATTTTTTAAACTATCCGGGATATTATCTTGTGGCCCAAGGCGGGCTTCATCAATAAATTTTATGCCGCTAATCCAGTTACCATTTAAAAGGTCCCTTGCCCCGTTCTCCATGACATACCCATGTCCCTGAATATCATTTTGCCTTCCAACAAAGTTCCAATAAAAATAACGTAAATACATGAAATTCACCTGATAGCGAAAGAAAAACCTGAGGTTCTCACCAAAGGTTGGCTTAACAATGCTTGTCCGTTGGCCATTGGGTAAGGTAGTGCGTACCTTTTTCCCTTTTATTTCACCCCACATTTCATACGATTTTGTATGCTTTTCATCTTGCATACTATACATACGGGGAAATATGGTAGTGAACCTCGAATCAAAAATATATTCACCTTTTCTGGAGGTCTCTTCATATTTACCGTCAATTGCAGAAT
>JBNLCS010000252.1:0-4293 GCA_050303935.1 Bacteroidales bacterium | reverse complement strand
GAGTCCGGATGTTTTAAATGCCATAGCCGGAAGTGCAGCTCCCAATGCTGCAGTAGCAAGGATTGATCCACAGTAAGATTCATAAAGGTCTGCTCCCATACCAGCAACATCACCTACGTTGTCTCCAACATTATCAGCTATGGTTGCAGGGTTTCTTGGATCATCTTCAGGAATACCGGCTTCAACTTTTCCAACCAAGTCAGCTCCAACATCGGCTGCTTTTGTAAAGATACCTCCACCTACACGGGCAAATAAAGCCTGGGTTGATGCTCCCATACCAAATGTAAGCATAATGGTAGTGATTTCACGATATTTAATCTGATTTAGTTTTGCTAAAGCCTCAGAATTGTTTAAATCAATTGATCCGAGTGCATGGACAAAGTCCAGGCCTAAAAAGTGGATGCCTGTTTGCATATGCTCAGGTGTAAAAATAACATTGTTTAACAATAAAAACCATAAAGCAATGTCCAACAGACCGAAACCTACTACTACAAGCCCCATAACTGCACCACTGCGGAAGGCGATCTGAAGGCCTTTGTTTAGAGAAGTCATGGCACCATTAGCAGTTCTTGCCGAAGCAAAAGTTGCTGTTTTCATGCCCAGATAGCCGCAAAGCCCTGAAAAGAACCCTCCTGTTAAGAATGCAATAGGGACAAACGGGTTTTGAACTTGAAAAAAAGCCAGGATTATTAAAATTATTAAAAGAACAATGAAAATTTTACCAACTACACTATACTGGCGGTTCAAATATGCCATAGCACCTTCCCTCACAGCTTGGGCAATTTCCTTCATTTTGTCGTTACCTTCAGAATTCTTCATCATATTTTTGAAAAACATATAGGCAAACACTAGCGCTAATACAGCGGCTAATGGAATAAACCAAAAAATATTTCCAGTCATATTTTAAAATGTTTAATTTATAATTATTTGTATTTGTTGTTAACTCTTTAAATTTTTAATCTTACTGTAAATTTACATTCTAAATTATACCTAATCGGCAAGAGAGCTGCAAATATAAGGAAAATATAAATTCGTCAAAGATTTAGAATGTTTTGTACAACATATTCACTAATTCAATGAGGTATTAATAAATATTATTTAAAATATTTCTAAATTATTTGAATGAATTACCAATTCTTTTTTTAATAACCAGTAAAACATATTTTTTTTATAAAAAAGAAAATGCAAGAAAATTATGATTTCAACTATTTGAAAATTAGTATTTTAAAAAGTTTTCAACAATCTGTTAATAAAATCGGGGCAAAATGTTTACAACAATATAAGTGTATAAAAATCCGTTGGGGCAAATAATAGTAAATTTGGTTCCCATTTACAAAATATTATGCTAAATTGGGCATAACATGAAAAATTAGAAGATTATGACAAAAGTAATTGCTCTTGCCAATCAAAAGGGGGGTGTTGGGAAAACAACAACTGCTATAAACCTTGGCGCCAGTCTGGCTGTTCTTGAAAAAAAAATTTTGGTAATTGATGCTGATCCACAGGCTAATGCTTCATCGGGTACAGGTTTTGATGTAAGAAACATTAAAACAAGTATTTATGAGTGTTTGATTGAGGACAAAGATCCAAATAAGATAATATTGAATACCGAAATAGAAGGCCTTGATCTTATCCCATCACATATCGACCTTGTAGGTGCCGAAATTGAAATGTTGAACATGCCCAATAGGGAACAAATGTTAAAACAGGTAATTAGCAAGGTTGAGAAAGATAAATATGACTATATTTTAATAGACTGTTCACCTTCGTTAGGATTAATAACTGTGAACGCATTAACCGCAGCTGATTCGGTTATGATACCTGTGCAGTGTGAATATTTTGCCCTTGAAGGACTTGGAAAACTGCTAAATACAATTAAAATAATTCAAGGCCGGTTAAATCCTGATCTCCAAATAGAGGGCTTTGTACTTACCATGTATGATCCTCGTTTAAGGTTATCGAACCAGGTAGTTGAAGAAGTGAGAAAACATTTTCAACAAATGGTATTTGAAACCATTATCCAGCGTAACATAAAACTTAGTGAGGCACCTAGTTTTGGTAAACCGGTTGTAATTTATGATGCTGAATCGAAAGGATCAGTGAATTATCTTAACCTGGCCCGAGAGTTGTTGCAAAAGAATAATGATACCAGAATAGATAACAAGGAGAAAATTTTAGAACAATCATAGTAATGCGTAATTTTTGATATGGATGTTGCTTTGCTATAAAGTATTTTTCCATATTGTTTGATACGTCATTAATTCATTGATTTAACAATTAAGTATAGATATGGCAAAAAAGAATGCTTTAGGAAGGGGATTGGGAGCATTGATAGAGGAAGCCGATACCTCTAAATCGGAAAGGCGAAAGGCAGTTGAACCTGAAATAGCCCCTACTTATGAGATTGATATAGATAATATTGAAGAAAATCCTTTTCAGCCAAGGCAAACTTTCGATGAAGATGCTTTGGTTGAACTATCAACATCAATTAAAGAAATTGGTGTTGTACAACCCATTACAGTACGCGTGTTAGAAAATGGAAAGTACCAGATTATTGCGGGTGAACGGCGTACAAGGGCTGCAAAAATAGCGGGGTTGAATACGATACCTGCTTTTATCAGGGTTGCTGATGATCAGAACATGCTTGAAATGGCCCTGGTTGAAAATATTCAACGTGAAGATCTTGATGCTATTGAGGTTGCGATTGGTTATCAACGATTGATAGATGAGTGTAGCCTTACCCAGGAAAACCTAAGTTTAAGGGTTGGGAAAAAACGTTCCACCATAGCGAATTATTTACGATTATTGAGATTGCCTGCTGAGATACAAAAAGGTATCCGTGACAAGAGAATTACCATGGGACATGCCCGTGCTTTAATAAACATTGAAGATCAGGGAAAACAATTATATATTTTTAACAAAATTATAAATGATGATCTTTCAGTCCGTGGCGTAGAAGATATGGTGAGAAAATTAAATGCAGAATCTGACTTATCGGACGGCAAAAATGGCGGCACATCAGCATTACCGGAAGAATATTATAAATTGCAAAAGCAATTATCCACGTTTTTCAATACAAAAATTCAACTCAAAAGAAACAATAAAGGGAAAGGCAGTATCGTTATTTCTTTCGAAAACGATGAGGATTTGGAAAGAATTATGGGTATCTTTGATCAGGTAAAAAAATAAAAAACAAGTATTTACCCATTCCTTAAATTTTATTGAGTTGAAAAAAGTTTTATTCATCTTCATTATTATTTCATTGGTTTGTGGGTTTAAAGGAAACGCACAGATTATAACATCTACCCGGGTGGACACTTTTACCTATATGGGTAAAATTCATTCACCGTACAGGGCTGCTATGTTGTCGGCAGCAATACCAGGAATGGGACAGGTTTATAATAAAAAATACTGGAAAGTGCCTATTATTTATGCCGGGACCGGAACATTATTGTTTTTTATTAATAAATGGAATGTTGAGTACAAAATATTTCGGAATGCATTTTATGATGCCAAGTTAGGGGGGTATTTAAACAAAGAGGTTTTAGAATTTAAGCCAGCCCTTCAATATCGTGAATTTGATCAGCAATTAGTTGATGATATTGAAAAACGAAAAGAGCAAGTGCGTAAGTGGCGCGATTATAATATTCTTGGTTTAGCGGCTTTGTATCTTGTAAATATTGTAGATGCACATATCGATGCTTACTTTATGAACTTTGATGTTAGTAAAGATCTTACAGTACAACTTAATCCCTTTGTTGATAATTCCCTTTTGTCTCAAAACATTATTGGTTTAAAATTGTCATTGGAATTAAAATAAAAAGTTTCGTTGTATGAAAATGATGAAAAGCGTGTTGGTTTTTTTGCTATTGGTTACATTAAATGGAATAACTAATGCAAAAAGTAGTATTGAAAGTGATTCAATTGTGAGTACCATTGATGATAGCGTGGTAACGGATTTTGATAAGAACCTTGACAGCTTGGCGCAACTGGAGTATATTAATGATAGCACACTGGAAGATGCGTCAGAATTTATTGATATCGATAGTAGTATAATTACTGATTTCGCTTCGATCCCTGACTCAGTATTTATCACACGTTTGGCAAGTATTCCAACAGTAATTGACCTTTCGTATAATAAAATAGTTCGCAGGTTTATTGAAGTTTATCTTACTCAGCGGACCGAAAGGGTACAGATCATGCTGGGAATGGCCGACTATTATTTTCCTGTATTTGATGATATTTTTGATTATTACGATATACCCAATGAAATGAAAATTATGTCGATAATTG
>JBNLCS010000251.1:0-5286 GCA_050303935.1 Bacteroidales bacterium | reverse complement strand
TCAGCACAATCCTGTAGACCCCATATATTTACGAACCCGGCATCAGCCCTTGAAACAATATCCGCAGCCATTACATATGGGACTACCGGGAAATTTAACCCTTCGTATTTTCTAGGAAGTGTCATCCCCATTAAGCCAGCTTTATTTATAGCATCTAAATTTTCCTGAGTACCCTTCGCATAAATAACATGTCCGTCCTTAACCTCAGGACCTTCAGCATCAATACCTTCAGCATTTGGAGCTATAATATCCCCACATATTTCACCTACGATTTCAAGAACCTTATCATAACTGTCCATGGCATCCTCAAAATCCACAGGAGCATAATCATATTTATCTTTATCCGCAAAGTTTCTTTCTTTCAGGTCAACTATTTTCTTCATCAACTTATGAGAAAGATGGAATTTTATTTCGGGCGTATCATTATAAAAATTTGCCATTTTGTAATTTTTTAACTTAGTGAACGTAGTTTTTACTTGGTGTTTTTCTTGTAGTATTTAATCATTTTAGGGATAACATCTTCCATATTTCCGGTAATTACATAATCCGCAACCTTATTAATCGGTGCTGAAGGGTCATTGTTTACAGAAATGATCATAGAAGAATCTTGCATACCTGCAAGATGCTGAATTTGACCGGAAATACCACAAGCAATATATAATTTTGGACGTACGGTAACACCTGTTTGTCCAATTTGGCGATCGTGACCAGCAAAACCGGCATCAACCGCGGCACGTGAAGCCCCTACCTCGGCACCAATAACCTCGGCCAATTGATATAACATATCAAAATTTTCTTTCGATCCAACCCCGTATCCACCAGCTACAATAATAGAAGCATTTTTAATATTTACCTTTGATGCCTCCATGTGCCTTTCTATCACGTTAATAACGAAATCCTCATTGCTAATGTATTTATCTATTTCTAAGGTTTTGAGCTTTCCCTTATGTGTTTCGTCATATATTTCTTTTTTCATCACACCTTCTCTAACCGTAGCCATTTGGGGGCGACAATCAGGATTAATAATTGTAGCTATTATATTCCCTCCAAAAGCAGGCCTGATCTGGTATAATAAATTTTCATATACTTTATTTTTCCGTTTATCCTCATGTCCGCCAATTTCCAGACTAGTGCAGTCAGCTGTTAATCCACTTGTTAATGCTGAAGAGACTCTGGGGCCAAGGTCCCTGCCCATACTGGAAGCTCCCAAAAGGGCAATTTGTGGTTTTTCTTCTTCAAATAATTTTACTGTTATTGAAGTATAAGGCAATGTTGTATAATATTCCAACCTTTTGTCATCGGCAGTCCAAACAACATCTGCCCCATAAGGAAAAAGTTGTTTTTCAATTTCATTTAATTTATGGCCAATTACAAGTGCTTCAAGGTTACACTTTAAGTCATTGGCAAGCGCCCTGCCCTTAGTCATTAATTCAAGGCTTATGTCAGCCACTTTACCATCTGCCAGTTCGCATATTACAAAAACACTATTCATTTGAATAAAATTAAGTTAATAGTTAGTTTTTCAGCTCTAAATAAATATAATCTATTTTAATCACTGATTTTATGCTACTATACATCCAATCCTCATTAAAAACAATGAATTAATTAGTAGTCGAATGATCCATAGCATATGATAATTTATATTTTAACCCAATGTATGGTTATCAATTAATTCTTTCATAAGTTCATTTATGCCATCATCATTTGCATCAACAACCTTGGCTTCTTTCGCTTGAAAAACAATATTTTCAATCTTTTTCACTTTGGTTGGTGAACCTGATAAGCCTAATTGTTCCACATCACATTTTATATCGGTAACATTCAATTCTTCGATATTGAGATACGGACGATCGTTATACAAGGCAATGTAGTCCTCAGAAGCTTCCTGCCTTTCAGATAAGGTGGTAGCCCTTTTATATTTCATAACAGCTTTCGCATTGCGTGGCCTGCAATTAGGAGCAGATCCATTCACTGTTACAACAAGGGGCAACTTCCCTTCTACCGTTTCAACCCCCTGCTCAAGACGACGTTTAACAACTATTCTACCTTTTTCAATCTTTAGTATTTCCTCTGCATATGTAACCTGTGGAATACCAAGTTTTTCTGCAACCTGGGGACCAACTTGTGCCGTATCGCCATCAATTGCCTGACGTCCACATACAATCAGGTCAAAATCTTTTATTTTACGAATTGCACAAGAAATAGCATATGATGTAGCAAGTGTATCCGATCCTGCAAAAGCCCGGTCAGTTAATAAATAACCTCCATTTGCCCCACGGTATAAACCTTCACGGATTAATTCAGCAGCTCTCACCGGCCCCATGGTTAATATTGTAACTGTTGATCCGGGAATAGCATCTTTAACACGCAAAGCTTGTTCAAGTGCATTTAAATCCTCCGGATTAAAAATTGCAGGTAATGCTGCTCGATTAACAGTTCCGTCAGCTTTCATAGCGTCCTTTCCAACATTTCTAGTATCAGGAACTTGCTTGGCAAGAACAATTATCTTTAAACCTTTCATTGTTAGTAATTTACTGTTTTTTTAAAAAAATGAAAAACAAATATAAAATAAAAAGGAAAAACACCAAGGTAGAATAATTCCAAATAAGCAGTTTGACTCAATTTGATACGATTTAGCGCTTTTGTCAATATCACATACCCTTTGATGTTTACGTCTTTTTGGTTCCATGGGAACATACAAAAATTAAAGCCCCGAATAATTCAAACGGGGCTTAAAATATTATGCTTGTGCAGTAGGGCCTCCAAAATTCATTGGCATCATTGGACCTCCTCCACCATCTACATTTTTAATTTCACCGTGAACAGATTCAAATTTTTCAATATTATCCTTTAGTGCCATTAACAGACGCTTGGCATGTTCAGGTGTTAGAATAATCCTGGATTTTACTTCAGCCTTGGGAATTCCCGGCATAATTCTTACAAAATCCACTACAAATTCCGAACTTGAATGGGTAATCACAGCAAGATTTGAATACGTTCCCTGTGCTACCTCCTCTTTCAATTCAATATTGATTTGATTTTGTTTTTTGTTTTTTTCGTCCATAATTATTCTTCTATTGAACTTAAACTGGTTTCTCTTTCACCTACCAGGTCATCATACTCCTCTTTTGAACCAACAATGATTCTTTCATATCCCCTCACACCTGTACCTGCAGGAATTAAATGACCTACAATTACATTTTCTTTCAACCCTTCCAAGGTATCTACTTTACCAAAAATAGCCGCTTCATTAAGCACTTTTGTAGTTTCCTGGAATGATGCTGCAGAGAAGAAACTGTTTGTTTGTAATGCAGCTTTCGTAATACCTTGCAATATTTGGCTTGAAGTAGCAGGAATTGCATCACGGGCTTCAATCAATTTCAAATCTTTTCTTTTCAGAATTGAATTTTCATCCCTTAGCTTCCTTGCCGTAACAATCTGTCCTGGTTTTACAGAACTTGAATCGCCCGGATCAATAACCACTTTTTTGCTATAAATCCAGTCATTCTCTTCCATAAACTCCCATTTGTCAACAATTTGTTTTTCAAGGAATTTAGTATCTCCCGGATCCACAATTTCAACTTTCCTCATCATCTGGCGCACAATTACTTCAAAGTGCTTATCATTAATCTTCACACCTTGTAACCTATACACTTCCTGAACTTCATTGACAATATACTCCTGAACTTCAGTAGGCCCTTTAATAGCCAGAATATCAGAAGGAGTAATGGCACCATCAGACAACGGAATACCCGCTTTTACATAATCATTTTCCTGAATCAGAATTTGTTTAGAAAGAGGTACCAGATATTTTTTAATATCACCGGCTTTTGATTGAATAATAATCTCACGATTACCTCTTTTTATTTTACCAAATGAAACTTCACCATCAATTTCAGACACTACAGCCGGATTTGATGGGTTACGTGCTTCAAACAACTCAGTTACCCGTGGCAGACCTCCTGTGATATCACCAGATTTACCCATGGCCCTTGGTATTTTAACAAGAATATCTCCCGGTTTAACCTCTTGATCTTGACTAGCAACTATATGCGCCCCAACTGGTAAGTTATAGGAACGTAATATTTCGTCATTTTTGTCGAGGATTTTAACATTGGGGTTTTTAGTCTTATCCCTTGTTTCAATAATTACCTTTTCTTTGTATCCTGTTTGCTCATCGGTTTCTTCCCTGTAAGTAACATTCTCTATTACACTATCGAAATCAAGTTTACCACCCATTTCCGAAATAATAACTGCGTTATAAGGATCCCATTCGCAAAGGACTTCTCCTTTTTTAATTTCCTGTTTATTTTTAATATGCAGTTTTGACCCATATGGGATATTGTGACTTGATAAACTAATACCAGTGTTTTTATCAATAATCCTCAACTCAGCAAGGCGACCAATAACAACATCAACTTTTTTATTCAGTTCATCTTTGGTCTCAACCGTTCTTAGTTCTTCAATTTCTGCAATACCATCATATTTTGCTATCAAGCTTGATTCCATTGCAATATTCGATGCGGTACCACCCACGTGGAATGTTCTCAACGTAAGCTGTGTACCAGGTTCACCGATTGATTGAGCCGCAATAACACCTACAGCCTCCCCTTTTTGTACCATGCGGCTTGTTGACAAGTTACGTCCATAACATTTGGCACACACGCCTTTTCTTGATTCACATGTTAATACCGAACGTATTTCAACTCTTTCAATAGGCGAATCTTCTATATCCCTAGCAATTTCCTCAGTTACTTCCTCACCTGATCCTATGATCAAATCACCGGTAAGTGGATTGTAGATATCATGTACAGTTGTACGTCCAAGAATCCTATCATACAAGGATTCAACCACTTCCTCACTTTTCTTAATAGCTGTAGCTACCAACCCCCGTAATGTACCACAATCTTCTTCATTAATAATAACATCCTGTGCAACATCAACCAATCTACGAGTAAGATATCCTGCATCAGCTGTTTTAAGGGCCGTATCAGCAAGACCTTTACGTGCGCCGTGCGTTGATATGAAGTACTCAAGTACAGAAAGTCCTTCCTTAAAGTTAGAAAGGATCGGGTTTTCAATAATTTCAGAACCGGTTGACCCCGATTTTTGAGGTTTTGCCATCAATCCCCTCATACCAGAAAGCTGCCTGATCTGTTCTTTAGACCCCCTTGCACCAGAATCAAGCATCATGTAAACTGCATTAAATCCTTGATTATCTGTGGACAGCTGTTTCATCAACACCTGTGTAAGTTTAGCATTGGTATGTGTCCAAATATCAATAAT
>JBNLCS010000250.1:0-2601 GCA_050303935.1 Bacteroidales bacterium | reverse complement strand
AATGCCACTCATACGTTGCATAAAGTTTAGGACCAGCCTTTCTGCTGTAAGCAAACTGATTTGTGGCCCGTCAACCTGAAAAACAATATCTCCTTTTTTTACCTGTTTCCCGTCAGTTATAAAAACTTCAATTTGAATGGTAGGGTCAATTTTATAAAATACTTTTTTTGCAATTTCAACTCCGGCAAGAATTCCATTATCCTTGATCAATAATTGCGCTTTACCTGTTTCATTTTTAGGCATACAAGAGAGGGAAGTGTGGTCACCTTCTCCGATATCCTCCCTAATGGCCAAATCAATAAGCTCATCAATAAGTAGTTCGCTATTCATTTTCCTTTTTTATCGATAATTGATGGATGTATTGTTTATCTTCTTGGGTTTTGATAAGAAAATACACCCTAAAGTTTGCTTTGTTTGTATGAAGTATTCCAATGGCATATTCAGAGCCGTCTTTTCCACTTTGGTGTCTAATTTCAAAGTCAACCGGTTTGTTTTGCTGAAAAAATCTTTTCACGATCTGCTCGGCCTGGGTTTTACTATATACATTTTCATCGTCCAAAATCTGTAGCTCAATATTTTTATAAAAAAATGTCGAGAGCATTTCTGCATTTCCTGTTTTAAAACATGTTACAATGTCTTTTGGTATTGTATTTGCATTAACAGTAACTATAAATGTAATGAGCATAAACTGTACGACAGGGATTATAAATAATTTTTTTTTCATATATCTTTTTTTGAAGGATTAATCTGTCCTTGTAAATATTTGACAAATAAAATGTTATATAAACGCTATCTTTTTATTTTAAAATCTTAAAATGTTTTCAATATGTACTATGCAATTTTTGAACCATAAATATAACTAATCCATATAAATTTATCATAATAAGAAAATGAAAGCAGAATTAATCATTAATTTTAGCTTTGCTTCTAAATATGTGGATAAAAGTATAATTAATTGGGGTAGACCAAATAGATTAAAATTATTTATTAATAAAATATGGTATGGTAAAAATAATTAATGATACACAGAATAATATTTGTTTCCCAACATGCGGTTCCCCGGCGAAGCGGGGCAGGACATCTGACAATAAAAAAATTAATTATAACAGATGAAAATTAAATTACTTTGTGTTGGAAAAAATAATTCTGGTTTCATAGAAGAGGGTGTTGCCCTTTATTGTAAAAGGATTAAAAAATATGTCCCATTTGAAATTAATTTTACCAAAACGGTTAAAAAAACGAAAACCAATGATGATAATTATGTTAAAAAAACGGAGGGCGATTTTATTATAAAACAGTTCGGTCAAAGTGATTATGTAATTTTATTGGATGAGAGAGGAGAAATGATTAGTTCCAAAGGTTTCTCAACCATGATCCAACATAAGATAAACTCTCAAGTAAGGAACCTTTGGTTTGTCACAGGTGGTGCCTTGGGCTTTTCTGATGAGGTCTATAACAGGTGTGATTTTAAAATGGCAATTTCACGCATGACTTTTCCTCACCAATTGGTTAGAATAATGTTCCTGGAGCAGCTATACAGGGCATTTACCATTTTAAATAATGAACCGTATCATAATGAATAGGAATCTTAAGGATGATTTAAAAAACGCTTTTAAAAGGAGTTATATTATTATTATTTTACTTATTACAAGTATTGTAATTGGTTACGAATATCACCATAGTTTTGTGATAAATCCGGGTATGAAGAAATGGCAAGTTGAAAAATTTCAGCGGGTTTTTCTTCAAAAGGAAAAGGATGCTCAAAAATTACTCGACGAGTTTAAAAAATTTGTATCCGCAAGTACAGGATCTGAAATTAATAGGTGGTTGCTTCAAAACAAAAATGATTACCACAATGATGGGTATAGCTTTTACGTTTATAAAAATGATACCATTGCCTATTGGTCAACCAATATTTCGCATATTCCATATCTGTATTCCGCATCGTTTCAACGTAATTATAAACCCATTGAACTTGGCAATGCTATTTATTATACATTATCTGAAAATGTTAAAAATTATATCATTGTTTGTTTAATCAAGATTAAAGAAAACTATTCAATTCAAAACAATCTATTAACGAATGAATATCAAAAAGACTTTAAATTAAACCATAATACTACCTTAAGCATCAACCATTGTCTTAATTGCATGGGGATCTATAACCACATTGGGAAAAGGGTGTTTTCACTTGATTACGACCCTTTTCAGGAAAAGGACCTCAGGAATTACCGGATTATATATCTGTTTTTACAAAGTGGTATTTTTTTCCTGTTTATCCTTTTTATACTGGTTTTTACCAGAAATGTACAAAACAAGATAATAAAAAACAGGTTGACCCTATTTTGGGTAATATTCCTTTTTGGACTGCGCATTTGGTTTATGTATAAAACCCGGCACCAGTTTTTTGATATTGAATTATTTAACCCCTCTTTGTTTGCAGCTTCAGATTTCTTAACCTCTTTGGGAGACCTGATGTTACATGCTATTTTCTTTTTTATAATTACAATATTGTTCTATGAAAATTTCAGGTTCAGGGAGTTGGATTTTGAAAAGACGAATTATTATAGAATCGTATTACGTTTTTATATGCATGCGGCT
>JBNLCS010000249.1:0-2731 GCA_050303935.1 Bacteroidales bacterium | reverse complement strand
TTGATTATTCCGGACTGTATGAAATACCTTTAACTGCAAATAAATTGTTAAGAAAAGCTGAATCACCTGAACATGGAATTTTATACAACTATTCATATGAAATTTCAGAAAATGAGTTAATACAGTACGCTGATTTTTATGATGTTTTTCATAATACGAAAAATGAAACAACAAAAACAATTTATAGATTGGATAAAAATTAACCCCTCATTTTACATGAAGATACGACCGGATCAAAAAAGCGATCATAAACAACCGATTTTTACAGATTGTCCAAGAAAGTTATTTGTTGCGGCATTACGGCTCTTTAATTAGGGCCTTGCTGAAAAACACTTAAAATATTGAATTATAACAAAAAGCATTTTAGGTATGTGTAAGTGCAAAGCGATGTAACATTATCATCAAATTATTGTGCATTTCAATCAAGAGATAAAATATTTTTTAAGTTAGTCAGAAGCACATCACTTTCTTCCTTGGCTTCAGCTCGAAGTATTATTATACATCTTCGCTTTGCCAAGTTGAAATTAATGTACTTCTGACTTTTTCAGTAAGCCCTAACTAAAAAATACAAGTAATTACGTAATGTATATTTTCATTTCTGGTACTACTATTTAACTTTTTCTACAGCCATAGATATTTTCTGTTGTACTATATTTGAAATTGATTGAAATTCCCCATTCAAAACCAAAATAAATTTGCATATTTAAATATCGTCAGGGACATACAATAGCTTAGGCGTTAATATCATCTTTAGGAATGTTTAGATTTAATAGTACCATATTACGAATAGTAAAATCCATTCATTTTATATTCGTATTGTTCTTCAATTGGGTATTTGGTTTCTCCCAATCAATACCTGATACTTATTTCGAATCTAAGTATGGAAAACTTGAATATGGCCTTTTCGTACCAAAAAACTATACCACCAATGAAGTTTATCCACTGGTTATGTACCTCCATGGATGGGGAAACAACTATACTGTATATCTGAACTGGTACAATGACGAAATACAAACAAAAACGCCATGTTTTGTTTATACCCCTAAGACCCCTACTACATGGGCCGACTGGAGTGGATGGAATGATATCAGTTTATCGGAACCAATGGTGGCTGCCATGCATGTTCTTGACAGTTTAAAAAATGTATACCCGATAGATACGAACCGTTTGTATGTTTATGGAATATCTATGGGGGGAGAAGGTGTTTTCGATTTATTTCATAAGTTACCAAACAAGTTTGCAGCAGGTATATCAATTTGTGGAGGAGGGCAGGAATGGTGGGCAGAAAATATTTCCAATACACCACTTTGGATGTTTCATGGCAGCGATGATCAAATAAACCCACCTGAAATTACAGAACGCGTTTACAGGAGACTTCAACAAATCGGGGCCACACGCATGCGATATACTAATTATCCTGGCTATGGACATGAAATATGGGACCGTGCACAACGTGAGTCCTCATTTTACGATTGGATGTTCTCCTTTTCAAAAAATGATACAACTTGCGGGAAACCATATTTTTCAATCCATCTTGAAGCATCAGTAAGCAATAACATTGATTTAAGCTGGAATGATATTCGAAATGAAACCGATAAATGCAATAAAATATGGTATTATACTATATACAATTCATCTGGAATACTGGCAACAACCGGATACAATAAAACAAATTATCAATTCACACCCGAATTGCCAACAGACACTTTCAAAGTAATTGCCGTTAATTATTGTTTTAAAGCATCCGAATTTTCTAATTTACTATATTTCAAGGAAAACACGGTTACCAATGCTTCTGATATTAAAACAAATAAAGAACGTTTAAGAAATAAACAGAAATAGAGATTCAATATGAATTGTTGGTATTAAACGTAATAACAAATTTAACTTGTAGATGAAAAACTTTATTATACTATGTTTTTAAACAAAAATAAAACCGATGTTGTAAACAAGGTAATTTTGAAATGTATTTGTTTGTGCTTTGTTCTAAACTTTAATTCTTTTGGCCAGGAAAAGAAAAAACCGCCAATTACCCCTAAATGGTCATTGGGGCATGTTGTATGGGAAGACAGTGCAAACAATCAAGTGGCCTCGGTAAAACTTGTTGATTTATATTTAAAGCATAACATGCCGGTTAACGGGATTATTATAGACAGTCCCTGGTCCACAGCATACAATGACTTCAATTGGGACACCAATCGATATCCCAATTCTGATGAAATGATTAAAAATTTCAATAAAATAGATGTTAAAGTAATATTATGGCTAACAGGTTGCGTAAACAGAAAATCCAGAGATGTACCGGTACAGCAACACCCCTTATTTGATGAGATAATTGCCAAAGGATATGCCATAAACAAGGGAGAAGTTTCTAGCTGGTGGAAAGGAGAAGGAGTGCACATTGATTTTACAAACCCCGAAGCTGTTAAATGGTGGTATTCACAACTTGACAAGGTTTTGATTAAAGGTATAAGTGGTTTTAAGGTTGATCAGGGGGAAGTGTATTTTGGGGATACTGTACGAACTTTAATTGGTAAAATTACCAATGAAAAATTCAGGCCCTATTACTACAATAGCATGTTCCAATATATCACAAACAGAACTGAAGAAGGTGCAATTCTTGGACGGCCATTTTCACACCAGGGAGGTTTCGAAGCTTCAATAGAACAGCTAAGTTTAGGATGGTGCGGTGATTTTGGAGGTTCATGGAAGGGGTTAAAGCATCAGATAA
>JBNLCS010000248.1:0-13772 GCA_050303935.1 Bacteroidales bacterium | reverse complement strand
ATAAATTATTTAAAATCGATTAGAAGTGCCAAATACGAAAGCAAAAATACAGAAGTAATAAAGGCATCTACGTTCAGGTAATTAACGATGTGGAAGGTAAAACGCTTTTATCTGTTTCTTCAAGAATGAAGGAAATTGGAGATGAAAAGGTAAATAAAACAGAACAGGCTAAAAAAGTGGGCAATCTTGCTGCCTCTAAATGTAAAGAAGCCGGAATAAATGAAGTAGTATTTGATAGAAACGGATATTTGTATCACGGCAGGGTAAAAGCATTAGCAGATGCCGCCAGAGAAGGAGGACTTAAATTCTAATAAACTATGTCAACAACCAACATCAGAAGAGTAAAAACAAGTGATCTTGAATTAAAAGATCGATTGGTAAGTATACAACGTGTAACCAAAGTTACTAAAGGTGGGCGTACATTCAGTTTCTCTGCAATTGTAGTGGTAGGGAATGAGGACGGCATCGTTGGATATGGTTTAGGTAAAGCAAACGAAGTAACAACAGCCATTGCGAAAGGAATTGAAGACGCTAAAAAAAGCCTTATTAAAGTACCTGTTTTAAACGGAACAATTCCGCATCCCCAGGAATCAAAATACGGTGGTGCCAGGGTTTTACTCAAACCTGCATCAAGTGGTACAGGAGTGAAAGCTGGAGGTGCTATGCGTGCTGTATTGGAAAGTGTTGGCGTAACCGATGTACTGGCTAAATCAAAAGGTTCTTCAAACCCACATAACCTTGTAAAAGCCACGTTCCAGGCATTGATTGAAATGCGTGACGCATATACTGTTGCTGAACACCGGGGAGTTGAAGTAAAAAAAGTGTTTAATGGTAAGTAAACTGTAAACCAATGGCAAAAGTGAAAATTACGCAAACAAAAAGTAAAATAGGAAGCACCCAGCGACAAAAAAAGACATTGGAAGCACTGGGGTTTAAAAAACTTAACCAAACTATTGAGGTTGAAGGAACTCCTCAAGTTTTGGGAATGGTAAATAAAGTAAAGCATCTTGTTAAAGTAGAAGAAGTTTAATATTATTATCTGAGTAATCATGGATTTAAGCAATCTCAAACCAGCAAAGGGTTCAGTTAAGAGTAACAAACGTGTAGGCCGTGGTCAGGGATCCGGACGTGGTGGAACTTCCACACGCGGACACAAAGGTCAAAAATCCAGGTCTGGTTATTCGCGTAAAATTGGTTTTGAGGGTGGTCAGATGCCCCTTCAAAGACGCGTACCCAAATTTGGTTTTACCAACATAAACAGGGTTGAGTATAAAGGTATTAACCTTTCTACTTTAGACGCCCTTGCTGAAAAAAAGAAACTGAATAAAATAGATATTGAAATATTGTTAGATGCAGGTTTGATCCAGAAAAAAACCAAAGTAAAAATTCTTGGAAATGGATCACTCTCTAAAAAGCTTGATGTTACAGCGCATGCTTTTTCAAAATCTGCCCAAAAAGCAATTGAAGATTTACAGGGAACTGCAACAACCATATAAATAAAGCTCAATGAAATCATTTATAGAGACACTTAAGAACATTTACAAAATTGAAGATTTACGCCAGCGTATATTTTATACGCTTGGAATTCTGCTGGTTTATCGCTTAGGTACGCATGTTACCTTACCCGGGATCGATGCTACCCTTCTTGGTAGTTCGGCATTGAAGAAGAATGCAGAGCAAGGTATTTTAGGTTTATTGGATATGTTCTCGGGAGGGGCATTTGCCCGGGCCTCTATATTTGGATTGGGTATTATGCCATATATATCTGCTTCAATCGTAATTCAGCTGTTAGGTATTGCAGTGCCATATTTCCAGCGTTTACAACGAGAAGGTGAAAGTGGGCGTAATAAAATAAACCAGCTTACTAGGTATTTAACCCTGGGTATATTATTATTACAAGGACCTGGCTATGTTGCAAGTCTTCATGGACAGCTACCTCCTGATGCATTTTTAGTTCAGGGAGGGTTTTTTACGGTAACATCGGTATTAATATTGGCCACTGGTACCATGTTTGTTATGTGGCTCGGTGAAAGAATTACCGACAAAGGTATCGGAAATGGTATTTCCCTGCTCATAATGATTGGTATAATTGCAAGATTTCCTGCATCTTTAATTCAGGAAGCTGGTAAAAGATTTGAGGCCCAGGGTGGAGGACCCGTTACATTCCTTATGGAAATAGTTATATTGTTTTTTATATTTATTATTTCTATTTTACTGGTCCAGGGAACAAGAAGAATTCCTGTTCAATACGCTAAAAGAATTGTTGGAAACAAACAATATGGTGGAGTAAGACAATATATTCCATTAAAAGTAAATGCAGCCGGTGTTATGCCCATTATATTTGCGCAGGCCATTATGATGGTCCCTATAACCATTGCAGGTTTTAGGCAACAAGAATCACTGTCAGGATTTGTAGCAGTGTTCAGTAATTTCCAAGGATTCTGGTATAATTTTGTATTTGCATTACTAATTATTGCATTTACATATTTTTATACGGCTATTACTATTAATCCAATGCAAATGGCAGAGGAAATGAAGAAAAACGGCGGTTTTATTCCCGGTGTAAAACCAGGTAAAAAAACAGTTGAATTTCTTGATTCTGTAATGTCAAAAATTACACTTCCCGGATCAATATTCCTTGCAATTGTAGCCATTTTACCGGCAATAGCAATGCAAGCCCAAGTAACAAGTGGTTTTGCCCAATTTTTTGGGGGCACTTCGTTATTGATCTTAATTGGTGTAATATTAGATACTTTACAACAAATAGAGAGTCACCTGTTAATGAGGCATTATGATGGTCTTATGAAATCAGGTAAAATAAAAGGTAGAGCTGGCGGTGTTGCCTCCTCTATGTAGAAAAAGTTCTTTGATGTTAGTGATAAAAACAGCCGAGGAGATTGAACTGATAAGAGAGAGTAGTATTCTTGTTTCCAAAACATTGGCAGAACTTGCCAAAATTATTAAACCTGGAATTACTACCAAACAAATGGACAGACTAGCTGAAGAATATATCCTGGACAACCAAGCAAAACCCGGTTTTAAAGGATATCAAGGTTATCCTGCTACGTTGTGTACATCTGTAAACAGTCAGGTAGTTCATGGAATACCATCAGATTATCAGTTAAAAGAAGGGGATGTTGTGTCTGTTGATTGTGGTGTTATCAAAAATAGGTACTATGGAGATTCTGCATATACTTTTGCAGTAGGTGAAATTCGTGATGAAGTAAAAACGTTACTTCAAATAACGAAAGAATCTCTGTTTGAAGGTATAAAACAAGCAATTACAGGAAACAGGATTGGAGATATTGGTCATGCAGTGCAACACTATTGTGAGCAAAGAGGCTATAGCGTTGTTCGTGAACTTGTTGGCCATGGAATTGGCAAAAACCTTCACGAAGAACCTGAAGTTCCCAATTACGGAAGGCGCGGAAATGGCGTAAAAATTCAAAAAGGAATGGTGCTATGCATTGAACCAATGATCAATCTGGGTAAACGTCATATTACTCAGGATAAAGATGGATGGACAATACATACAGCGGATAGTAAAGAATCGGCACATTTTGAACTAACTGTTGTTGTTGACGATGAAAAAGCTGATATATTATCAACTTTTAATTTTATAGAAGAAGTTTTATATAAAAAATAATACAGTATGGCGAAACAACCATCGATAGAACAAGATGGCGTAATAACTGAAGCACTATCAAATGCAATGTTCAGGGTAGAACTGCAGAATGGTCATATTATCACAGCGCACATCTCGGGTAAAATGAGAATGCACTATATTAAAATATTACCAGGTGACAAAGTTAAAGTTGAAATGTCTCCATACGACTTAACAAAAGGTAGGATTACTTATAGATATAAATAATAAAAACCATGAAGGTAAGAGCATCTGTTAAAAAAAGAAGCGCCGATTGTAAAATCGTGAAAAGAAAAGGCAGGATTTATGTTATTAACAAGAAAAATCCTAAGTTTAAACAACGTCAAGGTTAAAAAATAATAAATTATAATTATGGCCCGTATATCAGGAGTTGATTTACCCAAAAATAAAAGAGGAGAAGTAGGCCTTACCTATATTTACGGAATAGGTCGAAGTAATTCTCAAAAAATACTTACGAAAGCCGGTGTTGATTTTAATATCAAGGTTCAGGATTGGACCGACGATCAAATAAATGCTATTCGTAAAGTTATTGGCGAAGAGTTTAAAGTTGAAGGTGAACTTAGATCAAGTGTACAGCTTAACATTAAGCGTTTAATGGACATTGGCTGTTACCGTGGCATAAGACACCGTACAGGATTACCTGTTCGCGGACAAAGTACAAAAAACAACGCCCGCACAAGAAAAGGTCGTCGTAGAACCGTAGCAAATAAAAAGAAAGCGACTAAATAATAATAATTAATAATTATGGCAAAGAAAACGGGATCTTCAAAAAAGAAAGTAGTTAAAGTAGAACCGGTTGGTCAGGCACATATACATGCATCATTTAACAATATAATAGTTTCTTTGACAAACAACGCAGGTCAGGTGATCAGTTGGTCGTCAGCCGGTAAAATGGGGTTCAGGGGATCAAAGAAAAATACGCCTTATGCGGCGCAAATGGCTGCTGAAGATTGCTCAAAAACAGCCTATGACTTGGGATTACGTAAAGTAAAAGTTTATGTAAAAGGCCCAGGTTCAGGAAGAGAATCAGCAATTCGTACTATCAATTCAGCAGGCATTGAAGTTACAGAAATAATTGATGTAACACCTCTACCACATAATGGTTGCAGGCCACCTAAAAGAAGAAGAGTTTAATTAAATTAACATTTAAAACAATAGAATTCAATGGCAAGATATATTGGACCAAAATCAAAAATAGCCAGAAAGTTTGGAGATCCGATTTACGGGCCTGATAAGTATTTAGATAAGAAAAATTTTCCCCCGGGACAGCATGGAGTGAACCGAAAAAGGAAAAAACTTTCTGAATATGGTATTCAGCTAAAAGAAAAACAAAAAGCTAAATATACATATGGCGTTTTGGAACGTCAGTTCCGTAACGCTTTTGAAAAGGCTTCAAGAAGTAAGGGTGTGACTGGTGAAGTATTACTTCAGTTGCTGGAATCAAGGCTTGACAATATTGTCTACAGGCTAGGCATTGCTGCTACAAGAAATGGGGCAAGACAATTGGTTTCTCACCGTCATATTACTGTTAATGGTGAAGTGGTGAATATTCCATCTTATCACGTAAGGTCTGGAGACATAATAGGTGTTCGTGAAAAATCAAAATCACTTGAAACCATAACCGATTCATTGTCCTCTAATCGCTCATCACAATACTCTTGGCTTGAATGGGACAGGGATCAGATGGCGGGTAAATTTTTAAACGTTCCTGAAAGGGAAGAAATACCAGAAACCATTAAGGAACAATTAATCGTTGAATTATATTCTAAATAAAAATATAACAATAGCTTTATGGCAATTTTAGATTTTCAGAAACCCGATAAGGTAATAATGATCGATTCTACCGATACCTTCGGTAAATTTGAGTTTCGTCCTTTGGAACCAGGTTACGGTATTACGGTTGGAAATGCTTTACGGAGAATCTTACTTTCTTCATTGGAAGGTTATGCCATTTCGTCAATAAAAATTGACGGGGTAGAACATGAGTTTACAACCATTACTGGTGTCATTGAAGATCTCACCGAAATTGTTCTGAACATCAAACAAATACGTTTCAAAAGACGTGTAGAAGATGTGAATAACGAAAAAGTGGTTGCAACAATAACCGGCCAGGAAGAATTTAAAGCAGGTGACCTGAACCGCTTTATGAGTGGTTTTGAAGTATTAAACCCTGACCATGTGATTTGTCATATGGAGCCCGATGTAAAAATTCAGATTGAATTAAGCATTAGCAAAGGAAGAGGTTATGTCCCTGCAGAAGAAAATAAGCCACTAGAAACGGAATTTGGCCTGATTGCCGTAGATTCAATTTTTACCCCTGTTAAAAATGTTAAATATAGCATTGAGAATTACAGGGTAGAACAAAAAACCGATTATGAAAAGTTGGTTATTGAAATTGAAACAGACGGTTCAATCCATCCAAAAGATGCATTAAAAGAAGCTGCGAAAATTTTAATTTATCACTTCATGTTGTTCTCTGATGAGAAAATAACATTGGACACTGATGAAAAGGCAGCCCACGAAGAATTTGATGAAGAAGTACTGCATATGCGTCAGCTATTGAAGACCAAGTTGGTTGACCTTGACCTTTCAGTACGTGCCCTGAACTGTTTAAAAGCAGCAGAAGTTGAAACATTGGGCGATTTAGTGAAATTTAATAAAAATGACCTGTTAAAATTCAGGAACTTCGGTAAAAAATCGCTTACCGAACTTGACGAGTTGCTTGAGTCAATGAACCTGAATTTTGGAATGGATGTTTCAAAATATAAATTAGACAAGGAATAAAGCAATGAGACACAGAAAGAATTTCAACCATTTAGGTAGAAAAAAAGGACATCGCAGGGCTATGTTAGCAAACATGGCTTCATCGTTGTTACTGCATAAAAGGATAAAAACAACAACAGCAAAGGCTAAAGCGCTTAAAATGTATGTTGAACCTCTGATAACAAAAACTAAAGGCTTAACATCTATTTCTGAAAAAACACATGCACAACGTGTTGTTTTCAGTTATCTTCAGGACAAACATGCGGTGCATGAACTATTCACTGAAATAGCACCAAAAATTGAAAACAGGCCCGGAGGTTATACCCGTATTATTAAACTTGGAAACCGTTTGGGAGATAATGCAGAAATGTGTTTTATTGAACTTGTTGACTTTAACGAAACAATGTTAGCGCTAAAAGAGGACTCTCAAAAAGGTGGTACACGCCGAAGAAGAAGAAGAGGTAGCGCAGGTGCTAAAAAAACAGAAGGAGCAACCCAAACAGTAGAAAATAAAGAACAAGTAGTAAAAGCTGAAGAAGTAAAAGAAGAAACTGTTGAAGAGGTAAAAACCGAAGAAGCAAAAGAAGAAAAGAAAATAGAAGAGCCTGCTGCTGAAGAAAAAAAAGCTGAGGCAGCCCCTCAAGATGAATCTTCAAATACCGAAGAAAAAAAGGATGACGAAGAATCAAAAAAAGAAGATTCTGATAAAAAAGAAGGATAATCATTCCAAATTGATGAAATAAAGAAATCAATAAAAGGGATTAGTATTTAGATGTACTATCCCTTTTTTTTGTTTTCTACAAAAAATGTGTTAATCAACAAAAAATAAAATTTAATTATGGGACAAATTGCAAATGTACATGCTCGAGAGATTTTGGATTCACGCGGAAACCCGACAATTGAGGTAGAAATTACACTTGAAAGTGGATTTATTGGCCGTGCGGCTGTACCTTCAGGTGCATCTACCGGTGAAAATGAAGCTCTTGAACTTCGTGATGGCGATAAAGGAAGATACCTGGGTAAAGGTGTTTTAAAAGCCGTTGAAAATGTAAACAATGTGATTGCCAAAGAAATTATTGGCATGAATGCACTTGATCAAGTGGCCATTGATAACAAAATGTTGGAAGTTGATGGTACACCAACAAAAAGCAAACTTGGAGCTAACGCTATTTTAGGTGTTTCACTTGCCGTTGCTAAAGCTGCTGCACAGTATCACGGTCTTCCGCTTTACCGTTACATTGGTGGGACAAACACAAAAAGTCTTCCTGTTCCTATGATGAACATCATTAATGGTGGTTCACACTCCGATGCACCCATTGCATTTCAGGAATTTATGATCCGTCCGGTAGGAGCTAAATCATTTAAAGAAGGTCTAAGAATGGGTGCTGAGGTATTCCATGCGTTAAAAAAAGTATTAAAAGACCGGAATTTAAGTACCGCTGTTGGGGACGAAGGTGGTTTCGCCCCTGAATTAGAAGGCACCGAAGATGCTCTTGATAGTATTATTAAAGCGATTGAAACAGCAGGGTATAAACCTGGAAGACAAGAAGATGGTGGTGATGTTTCAATTGCATTAGACTGTGCTTCATCGGAATTTTACAATGATGGAAAATATAACTATGCTAAATTCGAAGGTGAAAAAGGCGCTGTGAGAACTTCCGCAGAACAAGCTGATTACCTTGCCGAACTAATATCAAAATACCCAATTGATTCAATTGAAGATGGTATGGACGAGAATGATTGGGACGGCTGGAAAATATTAACTGATAAAATAGGTTCAAAATGCCAATTGGTTGGTGACGATTTATTTGTGACTAATGTTGATTTCCTTAAGAAAGGAATTGAAATGGGTTGCGCAAACTCAATTCTTATTAAAGTAAACCAGATTGGTACCTTAACCGAGACTTTAGATGCTATTGAAATGGCTCATAGGGCTGGTTATACTTCAGTTACGTCACACAGATCTGGCGAAACAGAAGATGCAACAATTGCCGATATTGCAGTTGCAACTAATTCTGGACAAATTAAGACCGGATCTTTAAGCCGTTCTGACCGTATGGCCAAATACAATCAGTTATTACGCATTGAAGAGGAACTAGGTAGTTCTGCCATTTATGGTTATGAAAAAGTATTAAAAAAATAATTTAATCACTCTAAATTAGCAAGTCACAAAAGGTTAGCTTTTGTGCCTTGCTTGTTTTTCCTGGATATAATTTAGCCCAAAAATGTTATTAGAAAAATCTAATTGACATTTCGAATAAGTAAATTTAAACAATTCCGTTTTGCTGAATTGAAAGATTTTCTAATTCAGGATTAACCTCAAATTCAACCTTCCAGCCTTCACTTTTGCCATTAGGTCGTGCCTCCCAAAAACAAATCTGGGTTTAGTTTATCGAGGATCTGACAATTTATCAATCCTAATTTTAGGCAACGATTCAGGATAATTTTTCTGCATAAACTCGATTAATTTTTCCCTTACATGCACCCTTAGGTTCCATGCCGTAGGTGAATCTTTGGCACTCATTAACGCCCTAACCTCCATAGTTTGGTTATTGGTATTGGTAACCTGTATATTATTTACTTTGCCATCCCAGTATGAAGTGTTTTCAAGTATTCTGGTCAATTCATTTCTTATTGGTTCAACGGGCGTGTTATAATCAAGGTATAAAAATACAGTTCCCAATATATTTGCACTGGTCCGTGTCCAATTTTGAAAAGGTTTATCAATAAAATAAGTGATGGGAACAATTAACCTGCGTAAATCCCATATTTTGACCACAACGTATGTTAAGTTAATTTCTTCAATCCACCCCCACTCCCCTTCAACAATTACTACATCGTCAATACGGATTGGCTGGGTAAGGGCAATTTGAATGCCTGCCAGTACAGTTGCAATACTTTTTTGTGCAGCAAAGCCAACAATAATACCTGCTATTCCTGCAGAAGCAAGTAAATTTACACCTAATTGCCTGACCTGCTCAAAGACCATTAAAGAACTGGCTATGGCAATGACCACAACAATAAAAATGATGAATTTCTCAAAAATACGAAGTTGCGTAGCAGCCTTCCTTGCCTTTAAATTATCTTCCGTATCTATTTCCAGCCTTCCTATAACAACTTCTCTTATAACCCTTGTAATACGAATTAACAGAAATGCAAGGGACAAAATGATACTTATCTTCAGAATATTGATAACCGATATACCGAATTTCTCATCGAGTTGATCTATATATATATTAACTGTAAAAATAAGTGCGAGAGAAATAATTGCCCATAAAATAGGTATTTTAAGCGTACGATAGGCTTTTCTTACATGTAACGATGGTTCATTCCAAAATTTTTTAAATATCCTGAAAATAAAGATATTTAAAGGAATTAAAACCATTAATACAATAATAATATTTAGTACCAGTTTTAATTGAGGATAATTATCTATGTAATCACTAATTTTTTGTAAGATTTCCATAATTTATAGTTCTTTTAAACAATAATGAATTTTTGCTGATTTTGTTTAACCAAAACCTAAGTTAAAGAAAGAATACAATAAAAAAAAGCAGCCATTGGGAGTGACTGCTTTTTTACAAACCTCATGAAAAAAACTACTAACTACTTAAAAAAACTACTAACTACTAAAACTACTAACTATAAAAACTATATGTTTGGATACAACCGTTTGTTGTATTTTCTTTTATCCTTTTGTTTGATACAAAGATAGTATGCATCTCTGAACTACACCAAATAAAAAAAGTTAATAAATCTTTAAATAAACCACTGAAATACAGGGAAAATGTTAAAATTTATTAACGTTAACAGAATAAATTATAATGTATTTTGTATTCTATTTGTATATTATTGTATTTGTGAATGTTATGAAATTTCCTCAAATTTAATACGGTATACAGTTAATATTTATTTAATATTGTGATTTTTTCCCATTTTCTTATTTATATGGAACTAAAAAAATAAATGTTTTTGCTTGATAGTTGATCCTCAAAAATCTGCAACTAAAAAACATATTTGAAGCAAAAAGGAAAAGGCAACCTAGAACCGGCTGCCTTTTTTTGTTAACCTAATAACTACTACTAAAATAACTACTATATGAAAACTGAAAACTCTTATTTGAAGCGATAATCGTTATGTCAATTATCTTATACAAACTAACGTATATTTTTTCAAAATATTGTATATAATCTGTTAAGCTATGTTAAAAATTACTACACTCTGTATACAACTTTCGTTTTCTAATATCCAATATATATTAAAATACTTGGAAAACCTCCGAAAAACCAACGTCGAAATCAGGTTGGTTCTTTCGAAGGTAATTTTGGTTCAACTCAAATAAACTACTAACTACTGAAAAACTAATATCTACAATATAATATCAAAAATCAATTCACTTTTTTAACAGACCCTACCCCATTGGCATTAAGTTTAGTAACCACGGCATCCCCTCTGTATTTCACACTACCCACACCAGAAGAATTAATCGAAATCTCTTTCTTTGCAAATACTTCGGTACTACCTACACCCGTATTTGTCACATCTGCATATTCACTTTCAAGGTGGTATGCATCAACACTACCAACACCACTGTTACGTAAGTCAAATACTGATGCCCTGCCGCTTAATTTAATACTCCCAACACCGTCAAGATTTGCCTCTAGTTTATCACAATATATTTCAAGATTGATACTTCCAACACCATTACTATTCAAAACAAATTTTGATGCATGAATACCCTCTGTTGATTTAATTCTAGCTACTCCATCATGTTTTATTTCAGAAAGGTTCACAAATGTAATATAAACCTCTCCTTTGGTAAATTTAAAGTCTATATTGTCATCAGTATCAACAATCAAGGTCTTTCCATTATTGAATACATGTATATAGGGTAAAAGATTCTGATCTGCCTCAATTTTAACACTTTCTTTGCTTCCGGGAATTAAAACAACATTAATCACACCATCGACCTTTAACCGCTCAAAAGGAAATACATCCCTCGGTTCTTCAATAACATTACCGTTTCCCTTTATTTTTGTCCCTCCTACATGGTAACAACTACTGAGCATAATCAGTATAGAAACAGAAAGGGGTGACAATATATTTTTCATAATCAAAATTTTAGGTGAATATACATCAGAAGAAAATTGTAAATGTCATTTTAGCGTAAAAGGTTGTCATAAAATGTCACAAGTAGTGATTATCAAATCTACTTTCTAACCAAAAACACATATTTTAACCAACGAAAAAAGTTTTACTGAAGCCGTAAGATATATTTTGTTCCTAACCACTTTGACTTATGCCATTATCTTTTCCATCTTTCTTTTCTTCCAAACTTGTTATTTTCTGGTTTATTAGTTTTCTTCTTTGGGGATTTTGACAATTCCACCACAAGTTTTGATCCACCGTACTTAACATTGTTCATGGTATCAATAATAATGGATTCATAATTTTTATCGGCTTCAAAAAAAGAAAAGCTTTTTAGAATTTCTATTTTACCTATTTCAATATTATTGGAATCTGTGAGTTCATTAATAAGCCCTATTAAATTAGGAGCTTTTAATTTATCCTTACTACCTATATTTATAAAAAACCTTGACAATTTTCTGTCATTTTTTTTCTTTTTATCAGATTTTCGAGATTCGTCTTTTTGAACATTAATATCACCTGAATTTTTATAATATTCAAGAAACCTGTTAAACTCAACCGATACAAATCTTTTAATAAGTTCTTCCCTGTTAAGCCAATCCAATTTTTTATATATATCAGCCAGAAAAGTATTTATCTGATTTTCATCAACTTCTACTTTTTCAACTTTATTGATAAGATTGAATAACCTTTTTTCACAAATTTCCCTGCCTCCAGGGATCAATTTATGATGAAACTTAATCTGCGCCAAATTTTCAATTTCACGCAACTTTCCACCTTCACGTGAATGGATTATTGCGACTGAAATACCTTTATTCCCTGCCCTGCCTGTGCGACCGCTTCGGTGTATATATACTTCAGGATCATCCGGCAAATTGTAATTTACAATGTGCGTTAATTCATTAATATCCAGTCCACGTGCTGCAACATCAGTGGCAACCAAAATTTGTAAATGCTTGGTTCTGAATCGCTGCATTACCTGATCCCGTTGCGCTTGAGACAAGTCACCATGCAAGGCATCAGCATTATAACCGTCTTGCATAAGTTTACTGGCAATATCCTTGGTTTCCTGCCGAGTCCTGCAAAAAACTATGCCGTATATATCAAGATTTATATCAGCTATTCGTTTTAATGCAATATATCTATCACTAGCTCTTACCATATAATAATGATGTTCTACATTAACTGCCCCTGTATTTTTTTTACCGATAGAAATTTCTGTCGGATTATTCATATATTTTTCGGCTATGTGCCAAACGCCTTTGGGCATGGTAGCAGAAAAAAGCAATGTTTGTTTATTTTTTGGTGTTGTTTCCAAAATTAAATCCAAATCCTCTTTAAAACCCATATTAAGCATTTCATCTGCTTCATCTAATACTAACCATTCAATCTTCTCCAGCTTAATGATTTTACGTTTTATCAGATCCAGTGTTCGTCCGGGGGTGCCAACAATAATATTAGCGCCTTTCTTAATATCTTTCATTTGTGCAGTAATGTTGGCGCCTCCATATACAGCAACTATAGATATGTTTTTTGTATGCTTGGCAAACCTGTTCAACTCATTACATATTTGTAGACATAATTCACGAGTTGGACATAAAATTAAAGACTGAACAAATTTACTGTCTGGAGATAATTGCTGGAGAATTGGTAAGCCAAAGCCAGCTGTTTTACCTGTGCCTGTCTGTGCTAGGGCTACAAGATCTTGTTTTGAAAATAAAATTGCAGGGATTGTTTTTTCCTGAACAGGTGTAGGACGTTCGAACCCCATTTCCTGAATTGACCTTAACAAGCTGTTGTTTAGGCCACTTTGCTCAAAAGTTTCCATTATTTAATTTTAATGCTGCTAAAACCCATTCCTCTTTCAGCCTGCTGTTAATTCCAAAAAGGTGCCAAAAGGATGAATTAAACGGCCAAGCAGCCAAAAATAACCAGAAATGAAACCTCTCTACACCCCATTAAATCCTTAAATATTAAGGCGCTGCAAAGATACCATAATTATGTTTATAACAACTATTGAAGTTCTAATTTTTTGGAAGAATGCAAAATTGAAACATCGGAGTATTAAAAGTCAAAATCACCCCAGAATACCAGTTCAAAAAACACACCTTCAATTATAGAAATTTAGGCCAATATTCCTTCAACAAATTCAATTAAAAATCCCGGTCCAAAAAGGTACCGGGACTTTTTTACTTAT
>JBNLCS010000247.1:0-6124 GCA_050303935.1 Bacteroidales bacterium | reverse complement strand
GGGGAGGCCATGCCGGATATTTGGCAAATTACTGAACTGGCAAAAAGATTTCAGATTCGTGAAGTATGGGGGGCTAAAAATATTCCCGGCCTGGAAGGAGGCCTGCCAGATGTACTGGAACAGGCAAAACAAATGGGGTACCAACTTACCGATTCCCTGTACGATGTATTGTTTGCCAACGAAATGGCCAAATCATTCAATTGGCCCGACCCGGTTGGTGATGGTGTATTAAACACCGAAGCACAAGGTGATAAACGGCAGATCAGCGATGGCAATGATGAAAATTTCAACGGCTATGGTTTTTTCATACAGAAATACTTGTGGGAAGAGTACCGCGAATTTGGAAACGGGCATGCCCATGACCTTGCCCCATTTGATGACTACCATAAAGCACGCGGGTTAAAATGGCCAGTGGTAAACGGAAAAGAAACGTTATGGAGGTTTAATACCAAATACGACCCTTACGCGCAAAAAGCCGGTGTAGGAGAATTTGCCTTTTATTGCGGTGCAAGGAAGGAAATCCCTCAGGGAAACCTCAAAAAACCGGATGCCGGAATGGGTAAATATAATCTAAAGAATAAGGCCAAGATATTCTTCAGGCCCTATGTTGAGCCTCCTGAAATACCCAATGAGGAATATCCTTTTTGGCTATGTACAGGCAGGGTACTTGAACACTGGCATAGCGGCACCATGACCATGCGTGTGCCCGAGTTATACAGGGCAGTGCCAGAAGCATTGTGTTACATGCACCCCAAAGATGCCGCAAAAAATGGTTATAACGAAGGGGACCTGGTATGGGTTGAATCGCGCAGGGGTAAGGTAAAAGCACATGTTGAAACCAGGGGAAGAAACCGTACCCCGGAAGGTTTGGTATATGTTCCCTGGTTTGATGAAAAAGTGTTTATCAACAAAGTTTGTTTAGATGCCACATGTCCGATCTCAAAGGAAACAGATTTTAAAAAGTGTGCAGTAAAAATTTATAAAGCCTGACAGGTATGACATCCAGAAGGGAAACACTAAAAAAAATTTTCAAAGGTGCAGCTGTAGCAAGCAGTGGTGGACTGGTATGGGGCAGTGCCGTGGCTGAATCGAAACCAAACGGCACAACGTTGAGGCCCCCCGGCGCTATAAAAAAGGAAAGTTTCCTGAAAGCTTGTATTAAATGTGGTAAATGTGTAGAAGCATGCCCTTACGATACTTTAAAACTTGCCACACCAAGTGATAAAAAAGGAATTGGCACACCCTATTTTGAACCCAGAAATGTACCTTGTTACATGTGTACCAATTATCCATGCACTGAAGCATGCCCATCAGGGGCCCTTCACCTTAAGGAACTGGTTAAAGAAAATGACAACCCTGATATTAATAATGCGAGAATGGGGCTGGCCATAATACACAGGGAATCTTGTATAGCATTCTGGGGTATTCAATGCGATGCCTGTTACCGGGCTTGCCCCTTATTGGATGAAGCCATAGTACTTGAATACGAAAAAAATATCCAAACAGGTAAACATGCCAACTTGAAGCCGGTGGTGAAAAGCGATGTGTGCACAGGATGTGGTGTTTGCGAGCATGCCTGCGTGGCCGAAAAGGCTGCCATTAAGATCCTTCCCCGCGATATTGCCATGGGCAAGGTGGGGGACCATTATATAAAAAGCTGGGATCAAGAAGATGAAAAACGTATTAACCCTTCGGGATCAAAGGGACATAATGATGATAAAGATATTGAATCGGCCCTGGAATATTTAAATGACAACGACCTGTTAAACGAATGAGTACTATTTTAAAATATCGTTACCTGATACTTCGCAGGCTGGTCCAGGTTGGATTGATGGTACTTTTTATTGGTGGTAATTGGTTTGGCTGGAATATATTAAAAGGGAATTACAGCTCAGGGCTTCTTTTTAATGCTGTTCCACTAAGCGATCCGTATGCTGTCCTGCAAATATTGGCTACCGGGTTTTTGGCTGGCACAGACCTGTTAATTGGATTTGTTGTTACAGTAATGCTCTATGGTTTCTTTTTCGGGCGCATGTTCTGTTCTTGGGTATGCCCAATGAATGTAGTAACTGATACTTCAGAATTCCTCCGAAAAAAAGTCCAACTAAAACCTAACGTAAAATTGAGTAAGAATACACGATATGGCGTATTGACAGCAGGGTTGATCCTCTCCTTAATCTCGGGTACACCTGCGTTTGAAGCAATAAACCCGATTGCAATATTACACCGGGGTTTAATATTCGGCATGGGTGGGGGCTGGGCTTTCATCGCAGCCATTTTTCTTTTTGATGTTGCTGTTTCAAAACAAGGTTGGTGCGGACATCTTTGTCCTGTGGGGGCTTTTTATTCTATAATTGGAAAATTTACCTTATTAAAAATTAAGCATCGGGCCGATAATTGTACAAACTGCCAAAAATGTTTTAAGGTATGCCCCGAAGGACAAGTGCTTGATATTATCAATATAAAAACAGGTTACATCCGTTCATCCGCTTGTACAAATTGTATGCGCTGTGTTGAAGTTTGTGAAGATGAAGCCCTCCGTCTAACATTACGAAATCCTATTAAAAATGATAAAACAGCTTAAACATATAAAAATGAAAGCAGGTTATTTAAACATAGTTGTTATGGCAGCGCTTTTAATTGCAGGTTGCAGAAATAATAATGATGAACTTGTAGATGAAAACAAACTTGGAATTATTGATGCCAGCGTAAAATCAGAAGAAACCAGTTTCAAGGAAAAAGCGGAGTATAAAAATGACCAGCCCGGAAAAGCCGGTAAGATCAGCAGGTCGTTTGAAAATGCACCCCCATTGATCCCCCATACAACAACCGGTTTTTTCCCAATAAAAAAAGAAAATAACATATGTTTATCGTGCCATATGCCCGATAAAGTTGAGAAGAGCGGGGCTGTGGCAATACCGGCTACCCACTTTACCAATCTGAGACCAAAAATGATTGAAGATAACGGGGTCTTAAAATTTGAAGAAGAAGAGAAAGTCCATATACAAGACCTGGATACATTGAACCTTGCCTATTTTAATTGTTCACAATGCCATGTACCTCAAACAGAAGTAACCGTAGATATAGAAAACCTATTTACCCCCGAATTCAGGGAAGAACATGGTTTAGAAAAATCCAGTTTGAACGATAAATTAAAGGAAGGGATATAAAATGAATATTTCGAGTGCAGTGGTTTTATTAGAAAACAACAAAAAAAAAGAAGTAAAGAACCTCCTGCTCAACATAAATGGCTGTGAAGTTCATTTAATGCAGGATGATAAACTGATTGTTACGATAGAAGCTGAAAATATAGAATCGGAAACAGCCATAATGAAACAAATAGAAAGTGTACCGGGGGTACTGTCAGCCTACCTGGCATTTGCGTATAGTGAAGATGAACTTGACAGGGAAATGAAAAATGTGGAAGGGTCGGATGATTTCCCCGAATGGCTAAATATAGATGACATAAACACCAAAAATATTCCCTATTCAGGAAAACTTAAAATGTAAATTTACTATGGACACAATAAGAAACATAATGTTGCATGAGCATGCCATTATTTTAAACACCTTAAATTCAGTAGAAAACAAATTAAAACAGTTTGAGAAAGACAATATATTACATGAACATTTTTTTCAAAACCTGTTAAATTTTTTAAATGAATTTATTAAAAAAGTGCATCATGTAAAAGAAGAAGAGATCCTGTTTAATTTGGTCAAAGAAAATAATCTGCATATTGAAGATGAAAAGATAGACCAGTTATTACATCAACACAAAATAAGCAACAGGTTATTTAAAGAAATTGACAACGCTCTTCATGAAAAAGATAAAAACCTGATTATCATAAAAATTAAGGACTATATTAAAATGATAAGGGACCATATTAAAGCAGAGGATGAAGAGTTTTTCCCGGTTTTAGAAAACAAATTGCCGGAACACCTGAAGGTAAAAGCCAAAGAAATGTTTGAACAAGTTGATAAACAAAAGGAAGTTAAAGATTTTCCATTTTTTGAAATTGACTTTTCCTCCGTCATTCAGAATAAAAATTAAATAAGAACGTACCAATTGAATATATAACTAAAATTAATATCCTTGTTATGAAAAAAATTACATTCCCCTTCATCCTTTTACTTGTAAATTATATTTGCCTGTTCAGTCAGTTTACATTAAGCGGCGAATTCAGACCGCGTACCGAATATAGCCATGGCTACGCAACACTGGCCCCTGTAGAACAGGATGCTTCCTTGTTTACCTCGCAACGCACACGCTTAAACCTTACTTATACTGAAGACTTATTACATACAAAACTTGTTCTTCAGGATGTACGCACTTGGGGAAACCAGCCTCAACTGGTAGGAAATGAAAGTAATGCGACATCGGTTCATGAAGCATGGGCAGAGTTTGCCCTGGTAAAAAATTTATGGCTGAAAACAGGACGCATGGAACTGGTATATGACAACCACAGAATATTTGGCAATGTGGGCTGGGCACAGCAAGCCCGCTCCCACGACCTGGCCCTTCTTAAATATGAAGGTAACATCAAAGCCCACCTAGGGCTTGCCATAAACCAAAACACCAACCGTACAAATAACTTTTATGGCGGCCCAAACCTTTATAAAAACATGCAGTTTATTTGGCTTAATAAAAGTTTTGAAAATTTGAATATCAGCGTTTTATTCCTAAATAATGGCATCCATAATACAGTAAGGGACTCAATTGGTGCCATAACAAATGAAGAGATAAGATATAGCCAGAATGTTGGGTTTTATGAATCCTATAAATCGGGAAAACTTGGCATTTATTCCAGTTTTTATTATCAAACAGGAAAAGATGCAGGAAACCGGGAATTAAGCGCCTATCAGCTCAATGCAGAAGTGAGTTATAAAGCCATTGAAGAATTTACAATTACTGGTGGATATGAGCTACTGTCAGGTACCGCATTTGACGAAACTGAAAACAATAACTCTTTTACACCTTTTTATGGGACCAACCACAAGTTCAACGGTTTTATGGATTATTTTTATGTAGGAAACCATATGAACAGTTTCGGATTAAGTGATATTTACCTGAAGGGCGCTTACAAAAAAGAAAAGGTTACTTTACAGGGGTTTGCCCATATTTTTGGAACAGCCGCAAAAATGGGAAACGGTCTTGGTAATAATTTGGGAACAGAGATTGATTTAGTATGCGGTTACATATTATCAGAGACTGTCACCATCAACCTTGGTTATTCCCAAATGTTACCCACAGGATCAATGGAATCTTTGAAAGGTGGTAACAAGAATAAAATTCAAAACTGGGCCTGGTTAATGATTACCGTTAACCCTGTGTTTTTTAAAAGTAACAAGTAAAACAAACTTTCAAATGCCTGCTATTTTAAGGTAAATAGCCAGGAAGATTAAAATTTTCCAACCAGTACAAATTTATAAAATCCCTCTTTAAAAGAGGGATTTTTTTTATTGAACAAAAAAACCTGGTAATGTAGCTTCATTGAATCGATGATGTAGTTACATTAATCCATCCATGTAGTTACATAAACACACTGACATAGCTACATGGACAACTTTATGTAGCTTGATCGGGACATTGATGTAGTTTTGTTATTAGAATTCAAATAAAAGAGTAAATAACGACCAAACATTATGCGGGTATGCCAAAAAATTTATATTTTAGCACTTTGCCGTAATATGTAATTGGTTAAATGGGACTGAAGAGGCGGAGCTGTATACAGGAAGATAGTTAGTTGTAGTGATTTTAGTAAATTTTTCCAATATCGGGATACCAACTGGCATTTATAAAACAATGAGCTTATAAAAAAAATCACAATTTAATGGATTAAATGTATAAATTTAGAATAAAAAAAGAAATGTATAAAAAAGTACAAAAGTTTAACCCATAGGGTAGTTGGCAGCAATTAAAATAAATATCACATGAAAAAAATAACAAAATTATACTCTGATGATGAAATTATTAAAGCAACAATAAACAAACGTGAAGAAAATTATTTTTTGGTCACAGAGATTGATCTTAAAGACATCAAATCTACTGGAATGATTGGAAATATATTTATTTCTCTTTGTTCAATAATGATAGGAGCATTCTTTTCAAATTTGGTTTCTTATA
>JBNLCS010000246.1:0-5061 GCA_050303935.1 Bacteroidales bacterium | reverse complement strand
ATTTCATGGCTCATATTCGCAAGGAAAGCTGTTTTCAATTGGTCGCTTTCTTCAGCTTTCTTTTTCGCATGTAATAATTCTTTATTGGTTTCTATAAGTTTATTATTCGTCTTTTGAAGTTCTGCATTCAATTTTAAATATTGGTCGTTTTGCTCTTTTAAACGTTTTTCATTTTCTATTAATTTGAATTCAATAATTTTTCTTTCAGTTATATCTTGAATGGTACCGAACATTGTAAGTACTGTATTATCTGGTGCCATTTTAAGGTCTCCGTTGCCATGTACCCATTTTGTCTCTTTTGTTTTTATATTAATTATCCGGTATTCTTTGTCAAATGGGTTATGGTTTTTAATAACATGGTTAGATAAGTAGGCAATCATATTTTCTTTATCTTCCGGGTGAATTAGTTTACCCCAGCCTTCTATATTTCTAATAAAATCGTTACCAATACCAAATATTTCGTCAAGCATTTTCGAGTTGGTCCAAATCCCTGTTTGAACATTAAAAGTATAATGTCCAATTTTGCCTAAAAATTGAGCTTCCTGAAGTTTTTCCTTACTTTCTTCTAGTTCTTTGTTAATTCTTTGGTATTCTTCGTTTTGTTGTTGCAGGATTTGTTCGTTAAACAACTGTTTCTCTTCAAATCTTCGCCTTTCTATTTCCGCTCCGGCTCGTACCGATGAAATTTTTAAAATATTTTTTATGAGTTCTGTGTCATGTTTTTCATGTTCATATAAGGCAATGATTAAACCTATTTTTTCTCCTTGAATATTTATAATTGGGCTTCCTATGCAGTATTGTATGTGCCTGTTCTTTAAATAATTCACATTTGGGCAGAATTCTCTGTTATGGTGGATTATGTCGCATTTATTACCTTTTATAAATTTTGAACAAGGTAAATCTTTAACTGTAAATTCAGTTTCTTTTTTGATTTCACCATTAACATAAGCTGAAATTGTACGAAGATTATCTTTATCGATTTCAGCAATATAAGAAATAAGGGCATTTGTTGTTTGGGCAATTTTTAAAACAAGTACATCAAAGTATTTTTCTCCTGTATAACCTGCAATTTCATTATGTATGGAATTTTCATTAAACTCGTTTTTTAGGTCAATATCCGAATCTTTTGCCAGTTCTTCTAAGGCAATTTTCAATTGTTTGTTATCCAGTAATAGCTTTTTGTTTTCTTTATCGAGTTTGCGTGTGTAATTGTATAATTCTTCCGTGTTGTTAAAATCAAAATCTTCTTTTTTCCTTGTATTGCTTTTCTTATTAAATTTTACCATAAAATAACATTGCTCTTTATTAAAAATAAACAATTATTTTATAGTATAATAATCTAAAATGGGTTAAAAAGGAGTATGATAATATAAATCACCTAAATTAATTCGCCATTCTCAAAATGGCCTTCAAATATTTTTTCACCTTCTTTGTTCCAGATAGTTTTTATCCCGTTTTCATTGTTGTTTTTATATTCAGCAACAAGTTCTTTATTGCCATTTTCATAAAATTTTGTTTGCTTACCCTCCAATTGATCATTTATATAAAAAGCTTCGAGTTTCATATTTCCATTTGGATACCATACTTTAGCAATACCTTGTCTTTTTTCTTCTTTTAGAAACAACTCACTTTTTATGTTTCCGTTGTTGTAATACATGGTAATTTTACCATGTTTCTTTCCATTTTTGTACCCCCCATCAAGCAATTTTGTACCCTCTTCGTTAAAAATTGAAAAACGGCCGTCATTTTTTCCATTTTTTATTTCACCTAATTCGCCAATAAGACCATTATCATATTTCAAATAATATTTGCCAGAGAAAGGTATTTGTTCATCAGCAAAAAAAAACAAACCGTTTTCCTTTCTTAAAAGTTTGTAATCAACTTCCCGTTTCATATTTTCATTCTTCTTGCTTGCAAAAATAGAGAGAGTTTTAATAACAGAAAAATGATATCAGAAAACTTATTTTTTCTTAACAGTAGTTTTATCAAATAAAAAAACACGATTATCAAAATAAATATTATGAACACAATAATAACCCTTATTTTTAACATTAATTAAATAAAAAACTACAATGATACTTGAAGAACACACAGGGCAAAAAATAAAGAATATCCTTAGTTATTATGAGTTGACTGATAGTTTGATAATTAAGGAAACCAGATTTGAACAAAGTTATTTAAGTAAAATTTATACAAGCAGGATAATTCAACCACGTAATGTAAAGAACTTTATTTATGTAATAAACAAAGTTTTCAATTTGCATATTGATGCCGAAACAATAATTGATAAAAAAGAAGTATTAACGAATTTTATAAATTAATATTACTGGTTTTTTAAGTTTAATTTTCTGAGAGGTTAAATAGTTACTATTTAACCTCTTTTCTTTTATTATCAATTATTTCCAACATTTCAAAAAGTTTGTTTATTTTGTCTGCATAGCCAAGCATTTCGTAAGAATATACCAAGTTCTGTAATATACGCTTTATAATATCAGTATTATTACAAGGAAGATAAAAAGAAGGTATTGATTCAACTTTTATTTGTTTCAGAAAACTGTCAATTTCTTTTCTTCCAAGAACTGCACCGTTATTAAATGGGTTTATATAAAATAGTATTTTATCATATTCTGTTAAATACGCGCGGTCTTGCTTCGTGTCTTTATAAGCAAGGATAAAGTTTTTAGGAAGATTTACACCGAATATGGGGATGTTAAGTTTTTGGGCAATCCCCATGTAAATTACCGCCAAAAGAACTGCATTTCCTTTTTTTGTTTCTAATACCTGGTTTATATATGAGTTTTGAGGAGAATAATAATTGGTAGTATTTTTAGTTAATTTATAAACTTCAAATATTATATGATTGATCACCCTCACCTTTTCAAGAGCTGTTAAATTATCATTTATTTCAATCCATACATCGCGGGAAATATTATCTATTTTTGAAGTTACCTCAGTAAATACTAAGTCAGGATATTGGAACTTGGCAACATAATAAACCCCTTCAATAATATCCTTTGCCCCGTTAGTTACCCAATTGTTAAATTCTTTTTTTGTGTTTTTAAATTCTATCAGATCAATAATATACTCTATTCTTTCCTGAAGTTTGCTATCCAGGGTATTTTCCCAAACTGATTCAAGTTGAGGGATTACGGATTTCCCCATGCCTATTAAGTTTCCTGAAACCGTGTCATAAATATTCACATCAGGATCATCCAATAATTTTATTAAAGCATGTATGTTTTCTGTACTTTTCAATATAACCTTTACATAATGTAATTACAACTGTTTCAAATTTATAAAGAAAATATGAAAGAATCGTTTAATCTAAGCTTAATTTATTCACAAATAATCATAGAAAGTTTATGAAAATAACAATTAAATAAGTGAAAATATGACAAGAAAAATTATATTTGACAAGAGTTTTAAATAAAGAATATTTTAGTATTTATGATTCAAAGAATTCAAAGTATTTATTTACTGATTTCATCGGTTTTATTGTCATACCTGTTTTTTATTCCTGTAGCAGAATATGTTACAGAAAGCAATGATGTGTTAAATCTTTTTTGTTATGCATTTATCGATACAAAGGTTGATCAACAGGTAATGGTAACTGTACCTATAGTCATTTTATTGGTTATTACTATTTTATTGTCCTTGGTTACTATTTTTCTGTATAAGAACAGAAGGTTACAAATACGTATTAGTATTTATAACATTGTATTAATGTTTGGATTAACAGGGATAATATATTACTATTATAAAACTGGAATATTGCAGTTGATAAATGAACAAAATATTACAATTTCGGCCCAAAAAATGTTGTATTCTTCACTTATTCCTATATTTGCAGCTTTTTTTACATACCTGGCATATAAAAAGATATTGAAGGATGATGCCCTGGTAAAATCAATTGACCGATTAAGATAACATAAAATATTCATGATGAGTAATAGCGATGATAAAATTAAAAAGGCTTTTGAAAAAAAGACATGGAGCGAAATACAATCTTCTGATAGTTGGAAGATTTTTAAGATAATGTCAGAATTTGTTGAAGGTTTTGAAAAACTTGCACGTATTGGCCCTTGTGTTTCCATATTTGGGTCTGCCCGTACTGCCCCTGATAATAAATACTATAAGCTTGCTGAGGATGTGGCTTACAAGTTGTCCCATTTTGGTTATGGCGTTATTACAGGTGGAGGGCCAGGCATCATGGAGGCTGCAAATATGGGGGCCAAAAAAGCGGGTGGCAGCTCTGTAGGATTAAATATTGCCTTGCCTTTTGAACAAGATGCCAACTTGTTTATTGATCAGGATAAACTTTTAACTTTTGATTATTTCTTTTGCAGAAAAGTAATGTTTCAAAAATATTCACAGGGATTTATTGTTTTTCCGGGTGGGTTTGGGACATTTGATGAATTATTTGAAGCACTAACATTAATTCAAACAGATAAAATTGGCAAATTCCCTATTGTTTTAATGGGTTCATCTTATTGGTCGGGATTGGTTGATTGGATTGAGGATGTAATGCTTGAGGAAGAGAAAAATATTTCGCCAGATGATTTAAAACTTTATCATGTGGTTGATACGGCTGATGATGCTTGCGAAATAATTAATCAGTTTTATTCGAAATATTTGCTCAGTCCCAATTTTTAATTTTTTACATGTAGATTTGTAGATATCCCGGATGCTTTACCTCCTGATCGGTATTCTGTCTTTCTGAAATATGGTTAAAAGAGAAGGTTCAGGTTACTGTTTTTCTGGCAAAAGCTAGGATTTATGTGCTAAAAATACCAAACACTAAAAAATTACGTTTGTAACAGGATGATTATTCAAACATACCCTGGGTTAAAGTGATTTTGAACTTTTTTACTGAAGTAAAAACATTTGATCCCTTGCCTAAACGTTGATATCTTTAAGAAGTGGTTAATAACTTTTATTTTTTTTCTTTTAAATATTTGTAATTAAAGTTAATATTGTAAGTACTATAATTAAAGTAAATAACGAATGGTCAAGTACTTCGCTCTTTTTGTGAACTTTTCTGTGGCCTTGTTTCTGAATTTC
>JBNLCS010000245.1:0-5152 GCA_050303935.1 Bacteroidales bacterium | reverse complement strand
AATATCAGCTTGTATTTCATTGGTTTTGAGCATCTGGGCAATTTTCTCAGAAATCCCATCAGCCGTAAAAGGGCGGTAAATATTTTTCACAACATTTACGATCTTCTCATTGGGCAAGGCAGCCTGTTCTTTTGCTTTTTTGTAAACTTCATTTATTACGGAGCCTTTCCCGGTTTCTTTCAATAATTCAATTGCAGCCCTAAAGGCAATAAAATCCCCAAGTTTAGCCATATCAATACCATAACAATCCGGGTAACGGATTTGGGGGGATGATGAAACTATAACAATTCTTTTTGGACCCAGCCTGTCCAGTATTTTAATAATACTTCTTTTTAGTGTAGTGCCCCTAACAATGGAATCGTCAATAATCACCAGGTTATCCTCGTTTCTTCTTAAAGTACCGTAGGTGATATCGTACACGTGTGCAACCAAATCATCCCTTCCCTTATCCTGGCTGATAAACGTCCTTAATTTAGCATCTTTCACGGCAACCTTTTCAATTCTTGGCCGGGCAGTTAATATTCGTTCAATTTCATCGTCAGTTGGGTTTTTGCCCAGCAGTTTAATATTTTCAATTTCTTTGCTTATTGAATAATGGGTAACCCCTTCAATCATTCCGTAAAAAGCTGTTTCTGCCGTGTTTGGAATAAAAGAGAAAACTGTATTCTTAATGTCGTTATTTATTGATTTTAAAATTGAGGGGGTAAGCAGTTCGCCCAGTTTTTTTCTTTCTGTGTAAATTTCAGAATCACTTCCCCTTGAAAAATAGATTCTTTCAAAAGAGCACGATCTTTTTTCTTCTGCTTCCCTTATTTGCTCAAGGACAATAGTACCATTTTTTTTAATAACGATAGCTTTGCCGGGGTCAAGTTCCTGAACATCTTTCTGGGCAACATTCAGGGCTGTTTGAATAACAGGTCTTTCAGATGTAACAATAGCTATTTCATCATCATAATAATAAAAAACAGGACGTATACCCCATGGATCGCGGCAAACAAATGCATCACCATGACCTATAACACCAGCTATCGCATAACCTCCATCCCATTTTTTACTTGATTCCTGTAAAATCCTCTTTAAATTCAGGTTATCAGCAATAAGTTCTGATATTTCCTCGTTGCTGTAGTTATCTTTTTTAAAAAGGTCAAATTGTCTTTGATTTTCTGTATCCAGAAAATGGCCAACATTTTCCAGCATTATTACAGTGTCTCTATAGTCTTTGGGATGTTGTCCCAGGTCAACCAGGATTTTGAAAAGCTCTTCAACATTGGTTAAATTAAAGTTTCCCGCCATCACCAGGTTCCTGGTTTTCCAATTATTTTGCCGGGTAACAGGGTGTACATATTCAATGCTATTCTTACCAAATGTACCATATCGCAGGTGCCCCAAATAGAGTTCTGCTGCAAAATTCAGGTTCTTTTTCACCCAGTTAATGTCATGCAACAAAGAAGGCTTCCTATCTTCTACCTTTTTTACACCTTTATAGATTTTTTTGAAAACGTCGTTTATTGGATTGGCATCTGCGCTTCGCTGTCTGTGTATGTATTTGTGCCCGGGGCCAAGATCAAATTTTATGGCTGCAACACCTGCCCCGTCTTGCCCCCTGTTGTGTTGTTTTTCCATTAACAAGTAAAGCTTTTGCAGGCCGTACATCCATGTCCCATACTTTAACTCATAATATTCCAGGGGTTTTAACAATCTTACAAGGGCAATCCCACACTCATGTTTGATCTGATCACTCATACGTTTCTATTCTAAATCAGGTAAATGGATTTTATCTGGTTTTATAAATGCTTTGGGGAAATCCCCCTGTATTATATTTAATACTTTTTGGGCTTCGCTTTTTGTTCTGAAATTACCTACGTATAATTTTGAATCAGGGGCTTCATATATGTATTCTACATTATATGAGTACCTTGATAAAAACCTTGTTCGTACTTGCATTGCTTTCTGACGTGAATCCCTGGAATCGTCGGAGAAAATGTTGATCCTGAAACCTTCAATTTTGTATTGGTTTGAAATTTCATTGATCCTGCTGAGAAGAAGGGTAGCAATGCTTTCATCCTGAATGACCGATATTCTCGCTTGCCCGGAATCCACCTTTTGTAATTCTACCAGAAAATTCTGGCTTTTGACCTGCATGCAACTTATTGTTGCAAGGATAAATATTACTTTTCTCATCTTACTATCCAAGATTCATCAGAACATAATTTTAATATACCGGTCTGACGGAATTTCATTAAATATATTACCTACAGAGGGCTTTCAAACACTGTTTTACCATCATCTGTAGGATAATAACATATACTTTAATGAGTTTCATGGTGCAAAAATAATATTATGAATGGGATTATTAAATTAATATTAATACTTTGTGAAAAAAGTTTTAAAATTTAAAGAACTGTCCTGATGTTGACTTGTCAATTTCAATTTTTTTAAACAATAACCTTTTTCTAGCCTTTAAATAACCTTCAAAACTTATATCCTCAAGTATATCAGCTCCCTTGGTGAGCATTGACATGCCTGCCAGTAGGTTTGTTATTTTAATATTTACAGGTATGGTATAATCTGATTTTGATTTTCGGATAATTACAATTTTATCCGCTGTTTCAACTACTCCAAGTGGACGGTCCTTATAATAAGCTTTTAGGTTTACTTCGGAAATAACAATATTGGCATTATTGGGATTTAGGATTGGAATGGTTAGTTCAAAATTCAACGTATTGTTTTTAAAGCCATTGAATTTATAAGATTTAATATTACCTATATCAAGCTCTTTAACATTGGTACAAGATGAAAATGAAACAATAACAATTAGTAGTAATGTGGCCTTTAAATTTTTCATACAATTTGTTTTACCAATAATAATATGAATATAACGAATTAACGGAAATAATAGTATTAACAGAATTTATTTTGAAATTTAAGTTGTTTAGCAATAATCTTTTTTGTGTTTTTTATAAGAACAGCTTTTTATTGTAGTATGGTGCACCATAAATTGAGAAGAATAAATAAAAAAAACCTCACGTATATAGGTGAGGTTTCCTTTATATTTATAAAGCCGAAAAATTAAAAGAAATTGTATCTTTTATCATTCACGTTGGCTTGTTGTTTTAATAATTGGGCTATGTCCATCCTGGTATTTTGGTTCATTTGCCTTTTTGTAATGTACAGATCATTTGGTTTAACTTCTTTAACTTTAGTCACAGTATTTGATTGAATAATATAAACACCGTTGTTACCAACTATAGGCCCGGCGATTTCACCCTCATTTATTGTACAGGCTAAAGATAACACTTTAGGTTCCAAGGCACCATTGCTTAACATCGGGGTAGGGTTATCAAAAGTCATTTCGCCGGCATCGGTAACATCAACACTCAATTTTAAAGCAATGTTGTCAAGATTGTTTTCTACGGCAAGAGCTTCCTCCATTTGTTTTTTCAGCATTTCCCCTTTTTTCTGCTTAATTACTTCCAGCTTGACCATTTCTTTAACGTCTTCTAATGGTTTTTCACCTTTTTCGTTTACTTGTTTTAATGCCAATACAATGTAACTGTTTCCAATTTCATATGCAGTTTCTGATACACTACCTTCTTCGTTAAGAAATGCCCACCTTACAAGGCTTCTGGAATTTGGTAAACCATATAAAGTCATGTCACTTTTTTTCAATGTTGCCCACCTTTTTACAATTGACGGGTCACTTTCCACCGCTGTATTGAACTTATCATAGGTATTTGCCTCGCCAGCAAACAGAATAGCTTTTCGGTATACGTCATCAAGGGTTTTTTCACCAGCCTGGACTTCTTTCGATAAAACAGCAATCTGTACCTTTCTTACCTTTCTACTTTGATCAGTAATTTCTATTATATGAATACCAAACTGTGTAAAGGCTTGTTTAATATCCCCTGTTTTTCCATAAAAACAAGTGTCACTGAAGGGTTTAACCATTTTACCTTCGGTAAACCAGCCCAAACTTCCGCCAGCTAGTTTTGCCGTTTCGTCAGCAGAATTTTCACTAGAGAGTTTTTCGAAATCTGCCCCTGATTTAACTAATTCTGTAATACTGTCAGCAAATGTTTTTGCTTCCTGAAAATTTTGATATTTATTAACATCAATTAAAATATGTCTTGCTTTTACACTGTCAGGCAAATAATTAACCTTGGCGAGTTTTGCAATTTTGTATGCATTATTTTCAAAATATGGTCCGTATGCAGCCCCTTCTTCAGCATTAAATAATTCATCGCGGTATAATTCAGGAAGTTCTTCCTTTGTATAATTGGTTGGGTCATATTCCGTATCGGAACCAATATACCTTAAATAACTCCGGGCATCATCGGTTTCTTCAAATTCCGGATAAACATTATAGACTTCTTTTTTAGTCGCGCTATCGTCTTCAGCAGTAGGAATAATTTCAAAGGTTACATATTCCAGAACCCTGCTTTCTTCATCGTTCACATATTCCGTGATGTGTTCATTGTAGTAAGTACTGAGGTCTTTTTCTGTAATGGTTATTAAACTATCGGGAATGGATGAAAACGGTTTTGAAACAAACCTGAACCCAGCTTTATTATTTTTAGCTTTATAAGAGTTTTTGGCCTCAATATCAGTTACATATTTACCTTTTGCAAAAAGGGTGTTGTATTTTACTTTTAACCGGTCGTTTTCTACTACATCTTCTGCAAGGTTTCTAAAATTCATAAACATCTCCAACTGTTCTGCCTGTTCAGGGGTAATATTATCAGGAATATTTCCTGGCTCGGTAGATTGAAGAAACTGAAGCATTTGGTCACGCATGAACATCCCTGTTTGCCTATCAGTAAATAAGTTCCTGATCAATTGATGTGGATTATCCCCCATAAATTGTCCAAATAGCTCTGACTCAGATACTCCTAACCCAATCTTTTTGTATTCTTTGTTAAGTATATATTTATCAAGTAAATTTTGCCACGCCTGAGTTCGCGCATATTGTGAAGTTTGTTCGGTTAGCGAAGATTGTCCGTAAAATAGTCCGTACAGAAGTTCATAAAAGCGGGTTGCATCTGCTTCAAGGCCAACGTATTCTTTTTGGTAAACATTGGTACCGTCAATTTTAGCGATCATCATGCTCGACCTTCCAAGCCTTGAACCTGATCCCGAGAAAAAATCACCAAGA
>JBNLCS010000244.1:0-4613 GCA_050303935.1 Bacteroidales bacterium | reverse complement strand
AAAAGGAGATATCGCTATGCAAATGATTAGAGCTATTGTACGCCCCGAAAAATCAGCCACCGTAATGAAAGCTTTGTTTGAAGCAGGTTATGTGGCCATTACCAAGCTTCCTGTAGTGGGAAGGGGAAAACAAAGGGGGATTAAGGTAGGAGACATTACCTACGATGAGTTACAAAAAGATATGTTAATGATCGTGATAAAAGACGAAGATAAAGACTTTGCGGTGAACACCATTATTGAAGCTGCAAGGACCGGGGAGAAAGGGGCGTTTGGAGATGGAAAAATATTTGTCACACCTGTTGAGGAGGCATATACCGTAAGCCGTGGAACAAAAGAACTGTAGTATTGATGATTATGTGATCTGTAAATATAAAAGGCAATTATGAAAACAATTATAGCAGTAATAAAAATCGATACAATGAATGAGACAAAGCAGGCATTGTCAGAGGCTGGTTTACCTTCATTCACGGCAACTGCCAGGGTTTTTGGCAGAGGAAAAGGAACTTGGGATGCGAAGGTTATGGAAGGTGTAAAGGAAAATAAACCGGAAGCGCTCGCCCTGCTTGGCCCAGAACCAAGATTAAGGCCCCATAAAATGATTACACTGATGGTACCGGATTCAAAAGTGAAAAAAGCAGTTAATGCCATTATTGGTTCCAACAGATCGGGAACCCCGGGTGATGGTAAAATATTTGTGTTGCCAGCAACTGATGCCATTAGTGTGAGAACTGGAGAAAAAGGAGATTCAGTACTTGATTAATCCTTATTGAGGGATTTAATGTGAAACTAATTCCCGCTTTAGGTACGATTAAAAATGGCGATTACGCTGTTTTTTAAACAGATTTAAAAATTAAAGAATCATGGCAAAAAAGAAATTAGAAGGATTACAAAACCTTGAAGAATTTAAAGAAGAAGTATTGGCTAAATATCCTAATAAGGTAGCCAAGAAAAGGAATAAATCAATGGTGGTAAATGATCCCTCACTTGATCAGGAAATACAATCCAATGTAAGGACCATACCCGGTATTATTACACAAAGAGGTTGTTGTTATGCTGGTTGCAAAGGTGTGGTATTAGGACCTACCCGTGATATTGTAAACATAGTTCACGGCCCTATCGGTTGTTCATTTTATGCATGGCTAACCAGGCGTAACCAAACCGATCCGGGACCAGATGGTGAGAATTATATGAATTATGCATTCTCTACAGACATGCAGGATTCCAATATTGTTTTTGGGGGTGAAAAAAAACTCGAGCAAGCGATTAGGGAGGCATATGAGATATTTAAACCACATGCTATTGCAATTTTTTCCACTTGTCCGGTTGGGTTAATTGGAGATGATGTGCATGCTGTGTCCCGTCAGATGAAAGAAGAGTTAGGAATTAATGTTTTTGGGTTTAGTTGCGAAGGTTATAAAGGTGTGAGCCAGTCTGCCGGTCACCACATTGCCAACAATGGGATATTCAAACACGTGGTTGGTTTGGATGATGAAATTAAGACTGACAGCAAATACAGGGTAAACCTGTTGGGAGAATATAACATTGGTGGCGATGCCTTCGTGATTGAAAAATATTTTGAAGAATTAGGCATTGAATTGGTATCAACGTTTAGTGGAAACTCTTCTATCCATCAGTTTGAGAATTGTCATACGGCTGACCTGAACATGGTGATGTGCCACCGTTCAATCAACTACATTGCCGAGATGATGGAGAAAAAATATGGTATTCCATGGATGAAAGTGAACTTTATTGGTGCTGAATCTTCTGCCAAATCATTACGAAAAATGGCTGAATATTTTGAAGATGATGAGTTTACTGCCAAGGTTGAAAAAATCATAGCCCGTGAAATGAAAGAAGTGAAAAAAGTGGCCAAGGATGTGAAAAGCAGGTGTGAAGGCAAACTGGCAATGCTCTTTGTGGGTGGGTCAAGGGCCCATCATTACCAGGAATTATTCAGTGAAATAGGTATGCGTACCCTTTCGGCAGGTTATGAATTTGGACACCGTGATGATTATGAAGGACGAAAAGTGCTTGGAAGCATTAAAATTGATGCTGATAGCCGAAACATTGAAGAGTTGGATGTTGTGAAAGATGAGAAAAAATGGCGTCAGGACCTGGTTGAAAAGAAAGAGGCCCTGGAGAAAAAGGGTTACCAATTTGCTGATTATGATGGCATGATGCCGGAAATGGAACAGAACAGCCTTGTAATAGATGATATATCACACTGGGAGACTGAAAAGCTTATTGAGTATTATAAACCTGACATTTTAGGTGCCGGTATTAAAGAGAAATACGTTGTTCAAAAATATGGGGTGCCTTTAAAGCAGTTACATAGTTACGATTATGGAGGTCCATACGCAGGTTTCGACGGAGCCATTAACTTTTATAAAGATATTGACCGAATGGTAAATACAAGTATATGGAAACTGATTGCCCCGCCATGGAAAGATCAGCCTGAAATAATTGCCAAAATGGCCGATGTTGAATATTAAAAACGAATTAAAAATTAGAAATCATGTTACTTCGACATACACCAAAAGAAATTAAAGAGAGAAGTGCACTTACGGTTAACCCGGCTAAAACATGCCAGCCTGTTGGTGCCATGTATGCTGCACTGGGGGTTCACGGATGTTTACCACACAGTCACGGCTCGCAGGGATGTTGCTCGTACCACAGAAGTGCTTTAACCCGTCATTACAAAGAACCAATTATGGCAGCAACCAGTTCGTTTACTGAGGGGTCATCTGTATTCGGGGGTCAGGCAAACCTGTTACAGGCAATTAATAACATCTTCTCAATTTACGAACCACAAGTTATTGCTGTTCATTCAACATGTTTGTCAGAAACTATCGGTGATGACCTTAAACAAATAATTGAAAAAGCAAAAGAAGATGGTAAGGTACCTTTGGGAAAACATGTGATTTATTGCAATACACCAAGTTATATTGGTTCCCATGTTACCGGTTATGCCAATATGGTAAAAGGGATTGTTGATTATTTTCCTGAATCAACTGGTAAAAAAGTGGATAGGGTAAACCTTATATCGGGCTGGATAGAACCATCGGATATGCGTGAAATAAAAAGGCTGGCGAGCTTAATGAAAGCCAACTATGTTTTATTCCCGGATACATCAGACGTTGTGGATACGCCTCAAACGGGTAAATACACAATGTACCCGAAAGGTGGTACACGTATTCCTGACTTAATAAAATCAGGGGACAGCAAAGCATCTTTGGCATTTGGTGAATTTGCCACATTGGATGCAGCTATTCACTTGGAAAATAAATGTAAAGTGCCTTTTGAAGTTACTGAATTACCCATTGGCATAAGGGCTACTGACCGTTTCATTTCCAAGCTTTCAAAACTTGCTGAAGTTACGATACCTGATGAAATCACAGCAGAACGTGGAAGGTTGGTTGATATGGTAACCGATATGCACCAGTATTTACATGGTAAAAGAGTTGCACTTTATGGTGATCCGGATCAACTGATCCCACTGGCAGAATTCCTGCTGGATCTTGATATGAAACCAGTTTATATTGTTTCAGGAACACCTGGTAAAAAAATGGCAAAGAAACTGGAAGCTTTATTGGCCGACCGATTACCGGAAGCCAAATATAAAAATGGTGAAATAGCCGATATGTTCCTGTTACATCAATGGATTAAGAATGGACCGGTTGATTTATTAATTGGAAATACATATGGTAAATATATTTCCAGGGATGAGAATATTCCATTTTTGAGAATGGGTTTCCCGATCCTCGACCGGGTTGGGCATTCGTATTTTCCAACCGTTGGCTATATGGGCGGTATAAGGATCCTTGAAAAAATACTTGGATTGTTTATGGACAAACAAGATGCAGAATCTCCTGAAACAAGGTTTGAGTTAACAATGTAGTTTTTATATATAGAGGGTGTCTAAAAAGTTAAGAATTAATGAAAACTCGTCATATTATTACTTTGCGCACCTTGCGACTTCTTCTTGTGAATCTCTGCGTAACAGCCACTTAAAATTATTACGCAAGTGACACAAAGAAGACACGGAGGTTCGCAAAGACTTTTTAGACAACCTCTTTGGTAGTTATAATTTAAAACAACAAACATGGGCGATATACTAAAAGACAGAAAAAACCAGGTAGTGGTAAAAGGGCAGGATACACGGGAGCTTGCATGTGACAAAGCCAGCTTAGCCGGGTCGGTTAGTCAGCGCGCCTGTGTTTTTTGCGGGTCAAGGGTTGTTTTATATCCTATAGCCGATGCGTTGCACCTGGTACACGGTCCGGTTGGCTGTGCTGCATATACATGGGATATCAGGGGCGCTTTATCATCGGGCCCGCAAATTCACCGGTTAAGTTTTTCTACGGATTTAAAGGAAAAACAAGTGGTTTTTGGTGGTGAGAAAATATTGTATCAGTCGTTAATTGAGTTAATCAATACTTACAAGCCAAAGGCAGCCTTCGTTTACACCACTTGTATTGTAGGGTTAATTGGTGATGATGTTGAAGCTGTTAGCAAACAGGTAACCCATGAAACAGGTATAGAAGTTATTCCGGTACAGGCCCCCGGATTTGCAGGAACTAAAAAGGATGGCTACAAGGTAGCATGTGATGCCT
>JBNLCS010000243.1:0-7456 GCA_050303935.1 Bacteroidales bacterium | reverse complement strand
GAATAAAAGAACACTAAGAATAGTATTATCAAAATAAAAATTATCATGAAAAAGATTACGTTAATATTTATACTAGCAGCTATAGTAGCAGGTATTACGATGAGTAATGCACAGTCATACCTTACATTAAAAGCATCTCAGTCGTATTCGTCCTTTAAATTTAGTGATAGTGAAAACAATTCGCTGAATAGTGAATATAAAGGACTTTATACAGGATCCTACGATGTTGGGTATCGTTACCTTTTTGATTATGGATTACTAATTTGCTCAGGTGTGGGTATAAGAAACGGGGGGGCTTCCCTTGATTACGATGATATGAATTACCAATGGAAGCTTAAATATGCAAATGTGAAATTAGGGGCAGGATATATGCTCAGGTTTAAACAGGTAAGTCCTTACCTTTGCGCCTCAGGATATTTTGCATATATGCTTCATGGTGTTCAAACACTAAATAATGAGCACTTTAATATTGTTGGGTCCGAACTTATGAATAAGATAGATTATGGTGTTATGATTATTCCCGGAGTAGAATACAAAATATCCGAAGCGTTATCATTACTCCTTGAATTTGATTATCTTATGGGATTAGCAAACATTGAACAAGACGAAGCACAAGAGGCTTACAATTACGCGTATACTCTTTCTCTTGGACTTTCAGTTTCATTTTAAATAAATATTTATCTTAAAATTAATCATCATGAAGAAATTAATATACATATTGGCTGTTGTAATTAGTACAATATCGATTAACAATACTATATATTCACAACAGATTGGGGATTTAAACGGAATATATTATCAGGCAGTAGCCGTAGATGAATACGGAAAAGAAATCGTGGGAATGGATGTAGAAGGGAAACCTCTGTATAATAAAACCATTAGCGTAAGGTTCACAATTACAAAAGGGTTGGATGGCCCGGTACAATGGGAAGAAACACATTCCACCATTACAGACAAATATGGATTATTTACATTACTGATTGGTAAGGGGGATCAAACAGGTAACAGCTTGTATAGCAGTTTGCTTGAAATTCCGTGGATTGATGCCGATCAATTTTTGAAAGTGGAAATTTCAACAAAAAATGACGGAAATTATAAGCTTGTAAGTAACCAGCAATTTATGGCTGTTCCATATGCCTTTTATACCGATGATATTGCAGATGATGCTATTACAACTTCAAAAATTCTTGATTCTGCAATAATTAATGATGATATTAACACAAGTGCAGTAAATTCGCGTACAATACTTAATGAAACAATTTTAGCTGAGGATATAGCTGAAGGGGCTGTAACAACATCTGAAGTACTGAATTCAACAATTATAAACGAGGATATTGCCAATGAAGCCGTAGATTCAAGGACCCTATTGGACTTTTCTGTAGTAAATGATGATATAGCTACAGGTTCAATTGATTCACGTGCAATATTAAATGCTTCAATTGAGGCAGAAGATGTTGATACCGGTGCTATAACTTCATCAGAAATACTAAATGAAACTATTTTGAATGAAGACATAGCCAATGGGGAAATTGATTTGGAAAGTAAAGTTGCAAATATTCTCCCTGTTTCAAACGGAGGAACGGGTGCATCTACACTTACACAAAACGCTCTGCTTGCCGGAAATGGGAGCGGGGCTATCCAGTCGCTGGGGGTTGCTACCGATGGGCAAATTCCTATAGGGGTGACTGGAGGGGTGCCGGTTTTCGCAAATATTACTGCAGGTACAGGGGTAGGTATTGTTAATACACCCGGAGGAATTGAAATCTCGTCAAGTGTTCAGGAAATAACCAGTGATCCGGCCGGTACTTTTAACATTGGTAATTTACCTGCCGGTTCTACATATACCTCAAATGCTATCAATGCCTTTGCTGTTGATTTCGGTGATATTATTATAGGTTCTGTTGATGTGAACCTTCAAGGCTGTATGCTTACAGCATATGTTTCACAACCAAATGTTATCAGAATTTCAATTTTCAATGGAACAGGAGGGGCCGTAAACCTGGGGACTGTGAATGTAAGGGTAATGATTGTACAATAACAGGAAATATTTGAAGCAATAAAGCAATGTTTATAGGTGAAATAAGCTGAATGTAGAATAATGGCTAAAAATTCAAGATGAACATTGCTTATTTTTAATTATCCCATATTTTTATGAACCTAAAATAGATTTACAGTAAATTATTCCCTTGATTGAGACAACCTATAAGGTTCAAGTTCATTCTTAAAGCTGGTAATCATATCTTTCAGGGCTTCCATATCAGCTTCTCCGTCACGTAACATATACACCCTTTGTGAAGGGGGTACCTGCATGGCTGTTAATTCACCGGCTTCTAACAAGTAGGCACAAGTCTCCGCTATATCCAACCCTTTTTCCCATTTTCTTAAAGGATCATTTAACCAAATTTCACACGAATCTACCATTTTTGTAACCCTGCCTTCCAAATCGGCCACTGCTGGAAGGATATCATCTGAACGTTTTCGAAAAAATCCCATGATAGCAGCCGCGATGGAAGGGTCGCGAACTGTGCCGTCTTCATAAAACACGCCATGTACCTTGCCCCAACCTTCCCTCACGATCATTAATTCCCATATGTACCAACCAACATTGGCTTCCATATGTTCCTGAAGTGTGATATCATATGGATTGGCGCGGGCTATACAACCAATCTCCCCGTTAATAAGTGGTTTATTAACGTTGGCAGCAAATTCCTTTGCCCGCTCAATATTATTTCTGATATCCTCACGGGTTGCACTATAATCATGAAACTGGAGTACATCCACATAATCGGCCAATTCAATCATACCATCGACAAAAGCTGCTCCAATGGTTACGGGGGTATTTGGGTCCAGTTCATGAAATGTTGTTGCTAAAAATCTACTGGTTTCAAATTCACGCTCTACCAATTCTTTTGGCGTAGGTGGCCAGTCAGGTTCGTTCATTACGTCCCACATGGCAAGTCCGGGTTCATCCCCTATAGCATCAATTAAAAACTTGGCCCACTCCCTGGCCAGGGGGTATTTAGCTGTATCCTGCCTCCACGGACCATAACCAACAACTGGCATAACACCTATATCCCTTTTATGGCATTCCCTGACAAAATGTTGAAGTTTAGTAGCTAAGTTGTCTTTGTCTTCAAGGTATGCTTTATACATAACAAAAACCCTCGTTTGATTTAAGTTCAGGCTTTTAGCCAGGTCCAGGTCAAATTCAATTACTGATGAATCGTATTTAACCCAGCTATCGATATGGGACCTTTTGGCTTTTACATATGATGGGGTGTAATTAAACCCGCGAATTAAAGAAGGGGCTTTATCTCCGCTAAAATCAAATTTAGAATGCGTTTTCTCTTTACTTGTGCAGTTTAAAATGATTAGGCTAACTAATAAAGCAGGTACAGAAATGATATTTTTCATCTTAACATATATCTATTGTTAACGAATTAAAAATACATCAAATAAATATGTTAAACAATTTGTCATCATTGCTTAATCAATCATAGTTAATAACTTTTTATGCTATTATTATAATCATTCTGTTTTTATTGGTAAATTTACCTATACAAAGTATAGTATGTCAGATTCTATTCATAATAAGCTTAAAGTATTAGCCGGGGCAGCAAAGTATGATGTTTCATGTGCTTCAAGTGGAAATACCAGGTCTAATAACCGAAAAGGATTTGGAAATACTACTTACGGTGGAATTTGCCATAGTTTTACGGAGGATGGCAGGTGCATTTCCCTGCTTAAAGTTATGCTAACCAATCATTGCATTAACGATTGTGCCTATTGTGCCAGCAGAAGAAGCAATGATATTCCACGCACAACATTTACAGTACAAGAACTGGTCACCCTTACTTCTGAATTTTACCGGAGAAATTATATTGAGGGGTTGTTCCTGAGTTCCGGGGTGTTAAAGAATGCTGATTATACCATGGAGCAAATGGTCCGGGTGGCTAAAGAGTTACGGGTTAATTGCAGGTTTTTAGGATATATCCATATTAAAGCGATCCCCGGGGCAAGCCAGCGATTGATTAATCAAGCTGGACAATACGCTGACAGGCTTAGCGTAAACATGGAAATTGCATCGGAGCCAAACCTGAAAATGTTGGCACCGGAAAAAGATTATAAAAGTATACTTTCACCGATGCATACCATTAAGGATGAAATTATCCGAAACAAGGAGGAAAGAAAAAAGTTTCGCAATATCCCTCGTTTTTCACCTTCCGGACAAAGCACGCAACTCATTATCGGGGCTACTGATGATACGGACCATCAGATATTGGGTTTAGCTTCAAACCTGTACATGGGCCAACATTTGAAACGGGTTTATTATTCAGGGTATCTTCCTGTAAACAAAAATGACATGAGGCTACCAGTTTCAACAATCCCTCCTTTAAAAAGGGAAAACAGGCTGTATCAGGCAGATTGGCTCTTCCGGTTTTATTCATTTTCCATAGATGAAATAGTAAATGATAACCATCCGAACCTGGATTTAGATGTTGATCCCAAATTAGGGTATGCATTGCGAAATCCCTCAATTTTTCCGGTAGATGTGAATACAGCCAGTTATGAATTATTGTTACGGGTTCCGGGAATTGGCCCTAAATCTGCTAAAATGATTGTGTTGGCCAGAAGGCACAACAAACTGGGTATTATTAATTTAAAAAAAATAGGGGTGGTATTAAAAAGGGCCGGTTATTTTATTACATGCAAAGAACTAAAAATGCCAACTATTCATGAACTAAAACCATCTGGGGTTAAACAGCTTGTATTGCAAAATGAAATTCCAAGAATAAAGAGGCAAAAAAACGATATACAACTAAAACTTTTTTAGCCAAAAACACAATTATGAATATATTCTTGTACGATCACACTTTCGAAGGTTTATTATCTGCAATATTTTACGCATACGATGCTAAAATTATTCCTGATAAAATTATTGGACAAGAACAATATCAAGAACATCTTTTTACAAAAAAAATTTCAATCCATACAAATCCGGGTCATGCAAAACGAGTATGGCAGGGCATTGAAAAGAAGTTATCTGAAAAAATCGGAAAAAAAATATACAGGGTGTTTTTATCTGAAATAACAGATATTGAAATGCTTATCTACAAGTATTTAAAGCTTTGCTTTGCAAATTCTGCTGATAAAGATACAGATTATAGCAACCAGACCATATTGGCGTTTAATAACATTTATAAAAAAGTATGCAGGGAAGGGCACAGGGCCATTATGTTCATTCGTTTTCAGAAAACTGCGGATGGCATTTATTATGCCCCTTTTGAGCCCATGTATAATGTACTGCCCTTAACCATTCATCACTTTAAAGACCGTTTTTCGGATCAAAAATGGATGATTTATGATACAAGGCGTAATTATGGATTTTTTTATGACCAAAATGAAGTAAATGAAATAACCATAAGCAATAGCTGTGTTAATCCTTTTAGCGGAAAAGTAAATAAAGAGGTATTGCATGAGAATGAATTAAACTTTCAGGAACTATGGAACGATTATTTTCAATCAACGAACATCAAGGAAAGGAAAAACCTGAAACTTCATAAACAGTTTTTACCTAAAAAGTTCTGGAAATATCTCCCTGAGAAAAACTTTCAAGTGTAGGACTAATTTAATTCAAGAGGGTGCTAATATAAATTTTTGTTTTGACTAAATATGTATAAAATATTATAAATCATTTACTTATATTTTTTATGAGAATTTTGATGAAATGATGATTGAAAGAAAATAAATTGTAATTTATTTAGAATAATCCAGGTACTGAAAAAATATATTTATCGTATCATATTGACATATATAGTATTAAGAAAATAATTATCTTTTTATATAAATTTTATTATTTGTAATTTATATGCAATAAAAAATATTTCATACTTTTGAGTTTACCTAGCTATTGAGTATCTATAAATTTTTTATTAATGTTCGAATTTAAAAAGCTAAACAAACACCTAAGTATCCTGCTCGTAATTGATGAGTTTTATGGACCCGGTTTATATATTGAGAAATTAAAAAAATATTTTGACGATATAACAATTATAATACCCAAAGACCTTACTTTAGATGTAATTAAAAACAGGGATATTATTATTACCTGCTATAATCTTAATAATAATAAGCTTTTTATAAACGGATTGGAGATAATAATAAAAGCTAAACAAGAATATAGCAAAACAGAATCTATTTTAATTACTACGGAAAAAGAGCATAATTCAATAAAAAAGGAACTGTTAATAGAGAATATAACCAACATAATCTATTCGCAAAATTTTAATATTGAATACGTTATAACCTTAATAAATAATATTGGTAGTAATATTTGGTTAAAACAGATTATTGAAAAGTCCCCGGAAGAAATTCTTATAATAGAAAACGACGGGAAAATAATGTATTGCTCTGATGGAAAGGAAAAAATATTTAAACATCCACTTGAAAGTTTAAATAATGATGTAAGGTGTTATTCAAGTAATGACGAGAAGCTTCTTGGAGATTATTGTTTTAATCGGTTTGAGATGAATCGTAATGATTTTGAGAATAGAACGGTTAAACAATACAAAGATATTAATGAAGCATGTCCCGTGTGCCCTTGTCTAATATCTCAAGAGAATGATGATGTTATTAGGACCCAGCGTAAATACTATACAAGGGGAAAGTTAGAAGAACATAATTATGACAGTGCAGAACAAAAGGTGGACCTGGTTGCTTTTCCCTTGAAAAACCGGCAAAATAAAAAATTTGGTGTTGTTGAAATATGTAGGGATATTACGCTTCAAATGATTGTTGAACAAGAGATTATGAAGCATGAAGAAGATATGGGCTGGGAGGAAAGGAAAGACTTGTTAATAGAAGGGATGCAAAGAATGGGGTATAAAAGGGGGAGGTTATATCTATCTTATTTAAACAGTGATAACAAAGTATGTTTTAAATTTGCTAAAGAGTTTGGTGGTCATGAAGGTATCGATTTGAAAAACAGTGATTTCATCGCTGATGAAGATGAACCTACAATACATACTGCATCAAATAAATTTCCTATTCTTTTTAAAATTGATTATGAGAATACAGATTTAAATTACAGCAGGGACAAGTTAATAAATAATCAATATTGGGTTGGGAAGGATAAAATTAAATTTAAGGATATCATCCATAAAGAAAAATGGTTGGACATACCATTAATGAGTGGTAATGATTTAATAGGGAAAATAACGATCGACCGGTTTAAGAACAAAGATTACATTCCGGGAAGCTATGAGCTCTCAGTTCTTGAGCATTATGCAAAATCAGTTGGTCAGATAATTCAAAATGCTATCCAAAAAGGTGTAAATGACAGACAAAACAAGATACATCTCGAGATTTTAAATTCGTTAGATAAAACATTTTCTAACAGCGATGATTATTTAATTCAAAAACGGCGCCCCTCGTTATTGGAAGAAGAAGAAAACAA
>JBNLCS010000242.1:0-6544 GCA_050303935.1 Bacteroidales bacterium | reverse complement strand
AAAAAACAAAGTCAATTGATGAGGTTAATTACCTTGAAATGACAGAAAACACAAATGAAGCCCTTTTACTCTTTAAAGGTCAAAAACTTGTACATTGGAACGAAAGGGCATGTAATTTTTTTAATTTGGATTATAACAAAGCCGTTGAGAAAGATTTTGAAGAAAATATAGCCCTGTTAAAAAAGTCATCAATTCTTAAGTTAATTCTAAGCAGCAGTAGTAAAAATGCCATTTTAAAGCGTGAATTAGAGTTAAAACGGAATAATAATGAAACGTGTCATGTTGAAGTTACATTATTAAAAGTAGGGTTTTCAAAAGAACAATTTGTGCAATGTACGTTAAGTGATATAACTTTTCTGAGGAAATCGGTATTAAACGAAAGTTATACCGAAGAGAAATTTAAAAAAATATTTGATTCTGTAACTGATGGAATACTTGTTTTAACAACGCAAGGGGAAATACTTGAAGTTAATAAATTGGCCTTAAACCGGTCGGGTTTTTCAAGGGAAGAATTTATGAAACTCGGAGCAGATTATTTTCTTAAAGATGACCCCTCGCTGACTGTACCTTCATTAGTTAGCAAAATAAATAAAAAAGAATTCACATCTTTTGTTATTAGTTATACAACAACTTATGGGTTTAAAGTGCCGATTGAAGTTTATGCAAAAAAAATAATGTATGAAAATCAGGAAGCGATTATTATAGTAACACGTGATATTTCAGAAAGGTTACTCATGGAAAAGAAAATATTTGAAGTTGAGATAAATACCCAGGAGAAAGAACGACAGAGGGTGGCCAGTGAGTTACACGATGGTATTTCACCCATTTTATCTACAATTAAATTATATGCACAGTCCCTGCAACAAGACCTCACAGAAGAGATTAGAAAAGAACTTCTTGTAAAAATGACAAAAGCCATTGATGAAAGCATCCAGGCAGTTTCAGATATATCCAATAACCTTAGCCCTCATTTGTTAAGGCACTTTGGGTTAATAGAAGCTATTAATTCCTTTATTGAAAAAATTAATGAAAGCACTTCAATTAAGATTAATTTTAATTACAATAGCCAGGAACGGGTTGACATATTCCTGGAAACATATATTTATCGCATTATAACCGAATTATTAAATAATAGTGTCAAACATGCTTTTGCAAACCAAATTGATATATTATTTGAAAAAAATAATGAAAATATATATATTGAATTTTCTGATAATGGAAAGGGCTTTGATTTTGAAGGTGCATTGGACCACAATAAAGGAATGGGTATAAAAAATATTATGAACAGGGTTAAAACCATAAATGGGAAGCTGAAATTCACAAATGAAAATGTTGGAATAAAATATATACTTGAAATACCATTAACTGATATTTTGAAAAAGAATGTGAAAAATTAAATTTTGTTGTTTTGGTCAATCTGGAATATAAAAAAGTAATTATTGTTGACGATAACAATACCTTTCTGGAAGGTATGGCTTTTTATATGGAAAATATTCTTTCAATGAAAGTAGTTGGGGCATTTTCTGACGGGCAGAGTTTTTTAGATAATAAACTAAAAAATGAAGCTGATATTGTGATGATGGATATAGAAATGCCTGGATTAAACGGGATTGAAACAATAAAGAAATTTAAATGGAACCATAAGGATTGTCGCGTATTAGCGATTACCAATTATGAAGATAAGGCATATTTAACGGAGTTACTTGGTGCAGGTTTTAAAGGGTGCGTTTTTAAAAAAAATATCTATGACGAATTAATTCCAGCGATGAATGCCGTTTTAAGTGATAAAATATATTATCCTATCAACATTCGCATCTCATAGATTCCTTTTTTAATAATTTATCAAATATTTTTCGGGAATCAGTAAACAACAATTCAATACCATTGTTATAAAAACATATTAATTAGATTGATTCTAAATAACATTGTTGAACTATTAAAAAAATTAAAATTATGGCATTTGAATTAGAAAAATTACCTTATTCATTTGATGCACTTGAACCGTATATTGATGCACAAACAATGGAAATACACCACGATAAACATCATGCAGCATATACCTCAAAATTGAACGATGCAATTCAAGGAACAGATGTTGAAAGCAAAAGTATAGAAGATATTCTAACAGGGATATCGAAATTACCTACGGGTGTGAGAAATAATGGCGGTGGCTTTTATAATCATAACTTGTTTTGGTCTATTATGGGCCCTAATGGAGGGGGGCAACCTTCAGGTGATTTGGCGGATGGAATAAACAGGGATTTTGGTTCTTTTGAAAAATTTAAAGAAACCTTTTCCAGTGCAGCAGCAACCCGTTTTGGATCCGGATGGGCGTGGCTTTGTCTTACTCAAGATGGTAAATTCAGTGTTTGTTCCACACCAAACCAGGACAATCCGTTAATGGATGTAGTGGAATGCAAAGCAGACAAAATATTATTAGGCATTGATGTTTGGGAACATGCGTACTACTTAAAATATCAGAACAGAAGGCCTGATTACATCGCTGCTTTTTGGAACGTAATAAACTGGGAGGCAGTGTCTTCCCGTTTAAAATAGGAAATTGTATTTTTGAGTCATATTTTAGAATGTTATTCAAAGCCGGCCTAAAGCCGGCTTTTGTAATATATACGTGGCCAAGTTTTTATTCGCTATCCGCTATCAATTACCAACAATCCGCGGTCAACTACCTGTTATCCGCTACCAACTATCTGCTATCAACTACCAACTACCAACTATCCGCTATCAACTAACCTATCGTATCAAATCCACACCAATTAAATGAATAAATTCTTCCCTTGTTTTGGTCTCTCGCATAAAAGCACCCGTGAAAGCAGATGTTGTGGTTACTGAATTTTGTTTTTGTATGCCCCGCATGATCATACACATATGTTTTGCTTCAATTACTACAGCAACACCCAATGGTTTTAATGTTTCCTGGATACAATCCCTTATTTGCATTGTTAACCGCTCTTGAACCTGTAGACGCCTGGCATACGCATCAACAACCCTGGCGATTTTACTCAATCCTGTGATATGTCCGTTTGGTATATAGGCTACATGGGCCTTGCCAAAGAAAGGTACCATATGGTGTTCGCACATTGAGTAAATCTCAATATCTTTAACAAGCACCATTTGCCTGTAATCTTCTTTGAACATGGCCGATTTAATTATTTCTTCAGGTTTCAGATCGTAACCATGCGTTAAAAACTGCATCGATTTAGCCACGCGTTGAGGTGTTTTTAATAGTCCTTCACGTGTTTCATCTTCACCCATTAAAGAGATAATCTCTTTGTAAAGTTCGGCCATTCTATTTATTTTGTCATCGTTGTATCGCTCTGTTTTAATATATCCGGCATCTTTCGATGAACTGTAACCATTATTTGTAATATCCATTTGTTCTATTTTTTATCAATCTTTTTCACCAAAATATTCAATCACGTTGTTTTCAGTTTCTTCTAACTTAATGCAATGCAAAAATACACCATGTTTTTCTATTTCAGGTTTTATTTCTTCCCAAATGGCCATAACCAGGTTTTCAGAACTGGCAATTTTACCCTGCATAAACCCCACTTCAACATTCATGTTTTTGTGGTCAATTTTGTCAATTATTTTTGTTTTGATAATCCTGCTCAAATCCTTAAGGTTCATTAACAGTCCTGTTTCTTTATTTAATTCTCCTTTCACAGTAACATACAAATTGTAATTGTGTCCATGCCAATTGGGGTTTGAACATTTTCCGAACACTTTCATGTTTTTTTCATCGTTCCAGTCGCTACGAAACATTCGATGTGCTGCATTAAAACGTTCTCTTCTTGTAATGAATATCATTTTTTGTAGTTTATTTATAAGGAAATTATATTTTTGATAAATATTAGGTTCTAATTAATACTTTATACCTGTAAATTACAAAACATTTATTACAAACTTATGTTAAAAATACTTTTAGTTGCTGCATCTGCCAAAGAAATTAACCCCATAACAAATGCCCTGGAGTTTCAAGACCGAATTGATAATTCATTTGGAAGCTATAAATACGGTAAAATAGAAATAGATGTTTTGGTAACTGGCGTAGGGGCTATTTTTACAACATATTATTTAACCCAAACCCTTGCCTATAGAAGTTATGACCTTGTTTTGAATGTTGGTATTGCCGGTAGTTTTGATAATTACCTGGAATTGGGGTACATTGTAAATGTTTATCAGGAACAATTCGGGGATTTGGGAATGGAAGATAAAGATGAATTCTATACTATTTTTGAAAAAGAATTACTTGGTCAGAATAATTTTCCTTTTAATGAAGGGGTACTTCGTAATAACACCAAGTATGAGATCGGAACCATTAAAAGGTTGATAAATGTGAGTGCGGTAACGGTGAATAAAATTCATGGTGACCAGACTTCTATTCAAAAAACCGTTAAAAAGTTTAAATCGGAAATTGAAACCATGGAAGGGGCGGCTTTTTTCTATGTATGTTTAAAAGAGGGACTGCCTTTTTATGAGATCAGGTCAATATCAAATTTTGTAGAAACCAGGAAAGTGGACAACTGGAACATTCCACTGGCAATTGACAACCTTAAAACCACAGTGATTGAAATATTGGAAGAATTACAGGGGAAAATGGAATAAAAAAACCGGTATACATTAATATACCGGTAATTTGTTATAAGAAGGTTGGTTTTTTACTCACAATCTATATCACGTAATTTCTCATTCCAGCAATTCCAGTCATTGTCACCAAAAACAGCTTGGTTAATTATGCGGCCATTTTTCATTTCGGCGTTCCATTCTATTTTAGTAAGGTTGTTAGCTCCTTTATTAAATATATGGTAATACCGGTTTAATTCCCCACTTGTTTTACCGTATAAGATGTAACCGCCTTTTTCATGGTCCCCGTTTAAAATATTGGTATATTTTACCCTGGCTTCATCCCCATTTTTGTTCCAGTCAATTTGTAACCAGAAATCAGAACTATTCAGGTCTTTTTTAAGCAGCCAGTATCCACCACTTCTGTCGGTGGCATTTTTGCCGGTATAGGCTACTTTCGTATCAATTTTCATTTCCCAAACTACTGAATCGCCTTCAAAATACCCCTTTAATTCAGCATCATGCGGGCCAAGCAAGTTAAAATTGTAAGACCATGTCCAGTATTTATCATCGGTATGGTATACCGCTTCGTGGTTAAATGATTCAGTAAATGAAGCAACCGGTGTCGCCATTACAAGTGCTACTGCAATATTCCAGCCGGTTATTTGAAATGCTGATGTTACAAAGTGTTTGTAAGTACTGTACTCTTCCGAGGTACTTTTTTTGGCTGTATCTGAAATAGGGGCAAACTCTGAAAAATCCATTTGGAAGGTAGATATGTCAGGAATTACAGGAGGTTCTTCTTCTTTTTCGCAAGAGGTGAAAACAACCACCAAAGCCATGGTGATCACTATTAATGTGATGAAAAATTTAACTGGTTCTCTCTTCATTTCCAAATTATTTTAATCGTTAAACAGTGCAAAATGATACGGTATTTAATTGAAAATGTTATAATTTGATGAAGAAAAAGAATAAAAAAATACCTGCATCCGTAAATACAGGTATTTTAGTTAGATACTATAGTTACAAAGGTTACATTTTTTTGGCGAACAGGTTAATTTTTAATTTGAACTCATCGTAAATGGTCCTATCTCCCAAATCTTCAAAAAAGGATCCGGAACCATAGCGTACATTATATTTTGTTCTGTCAACTACTATGTTAGCATATATTTTTATTCCATCTTCAACTACCTGAGTGGTTGCCCTGAATTCCAACGGGTTGGTTATGCCTTTAATTGTTAGTTTACCTTTAACTGTTGCACTTCCTTTTGAAAAATCAACTTTTTCAGTTATTTCAAAGGAAGATTCAGGGAATTTATCCACACCAAAAAAGTCATCCGACTTTAAATGGTTTACCAGTCGTTGGTTTCTTCCTTCATCCGTGAGGTCAGTGCAGGTAATGCTTGTCATGTCAATGGTGAACTTTCCGGATGTAATGGTTTTGTCTTTCATAACAAATTCACCGTTTTTAATATTAATATTCCCGGTATGTTCCCCGGTTACTTTTTCGCCCAGCCAGTTCATAGTGCTTTTTTCGGGAACAATTTTATACGATTGGGTATAAGCCGGCACTGCCAGGACTACGGATACTAATATTAAAACTAATTTAACATTTTTCATATTTAATAATTTTTGATTTAAGGGTAAACATTTATTTTTCATTAGGGTTTAAAATTTAAGTTTTTTTTAACGAGTGACGCGTCACTCCTGATATGGAGAAACACTATCTCTTTTGCATGTGGTGTCCCAAACAGTTTTGTGCGTCACTTTTCTGTTGACTTACTAAGAGTAGCTTTTTATTAAAGTTAGAAAATTATTTTGTGAAAAACATGACGAATCTTCATGTATTATATTCTTGATTTTGTGTTAATATATATATTTTTGCCCCAAACAACTGATTTATGAATATTCAACAATTTGCAAAAGAAGCTAAATTTGCGGCGATTAGGTTGGCTGCTGA
>JBNLCS010000241.1:0-2189 GCA_050303935.1 Bacteroidales bacterium | reverse complement strand
ATACTGGTTTGGCCTTTCACACGAAACAAGCATGGTTACCAATACTAAAATTGTCAGATTTTTCATTTGCGTATATTTTTAATAATGGGTATTCAAATTTTATTAATTGTTTTTATAATTACTATATTGACTTGAACATCCTTCCTTTTCGAAATTTAAACCAGCCTTCTTTCTGCTTATCCCATGACCAAACTATGGAAGTTGCCTTACCAATAATATGGTTCTCAGGCACAAAGCCCCAGAAACGGGAGTCTATTGAACTCCAGAAATTATCTCCCATCATAAAGTAATAGTTTTGTTTAAAAATGTATTTATCAGCATGTTTCCCATTAATGTAAATACTATCGTTTGAAATCATTAACTGGTTATGTTCAAATGCAGTTATTATCCGATAATAAACAGACATGTTATTTATATCCAGCTTAACAGTATCCCCCCTTCGTGGGATATATAAAGGACCATAACTTTGTTGTATCCATTTTTCATTCGTATAATGCGGAAAATTATGGTTATAAGCTTTCCTTTCTTTCTTTACCGGAGTATAATAGTTTAGTAAATAATCAAAAGGATTATTTGTAACCGAATCATTAAGATATTTCCAATATTCCTTATTGCCCAGTACATATTTTCCATTTACAAAAACAATGTTGAAAATTATCTGAATAGTGTCTCCCGGCAACGCAATGCAACGTTTAACATAGGGTTGTCTGAATTTTACAGGCAAATAAATTAACGGCCCATATTTTGAAGTATCGTTTATTGATATGTTATTGCCATTCTTACCCTTATGGTCATGGTAGTTTATATCTGGTCGGTACTTATAAATGGTATCATCTTCCGGAAAATTGAACACAACGATATCATTTTGCCTGATTTTTGACATCCCGGGCACCCTGGTCTCTTTTCCATTTTCAGGATTAATCCCTAACCGTGCCCCATAAGCCAGTTTGTTTACCAAAATCACCTCTCCCGGATAAATGGTTTTTTCCATGGAACCGGAGGGGACAAGGTAAACCTCTATAACAAACATTCGTATTACTAAGGCAACTAAAATGGTGATTAATATATATTTAATTAATTCTCCTTTTTTTAGGTTTGTATTTTTACGTTTCTTTTTTAACATCTATTGACTGTTCAAATTTTTATATTGGGTTATCCATGTAGTTTTCATAGATGTTTTGTTATGCCACCAAAGCGCTAAAACACTAAATTGTACCAAATCCAATTAACGAAAATCTACTTTCATTCCCAATATAAGTCATATTAAAATTCTTTTTAAATATTCATTTAAGATTCCAATGACTAATTTATTATTCTTTTAATTGTTTTTAATTAATATTTCCATTTCATTTCTTATTTCATCCACAGCCGTTGATTCAATCTTAACTTCCATTTTTAGTATATCTTTGGCCATTTCTATGGCTTTTTCTTTTTGTCCGGTTTCATTATACAACTTTACCAACAAATACCTGGGATAGAACCTGCTGGGGATCATATTCAATGCCCGGAAATATGCTTTTTCTGCCTTTTCCGTTTCCCCCAGCGCTTTGTAACTATCTCCCATAGCCGTGAAAACAATGGTATTGGTCAGGTAATTTTGTGCATATGTGAGCATTTTAATGGCTTCCTCGTGTTTTTCTGCCATTGAAAGGACTTTGCCATAGTTTACCAGATACATTCCGTTGTATTTTAACAGTGGGTAGGCCCTTTCAAATTCTTCCAGGCAATCCTCGTACAGTTCCCAGTTGTAAGACATATTAGCATTGTTCCATTCTTTGCAAGCATTGTACCATTTTTTAAAATATGGAACGGAAAAAACCAGTATCGCGGCGATCCCGACAAAGGCTATTAGCCTGTAAAACCGGTGTAATCGAAGTGGAAATATTCCACATGCATAACCGGCCAAAACAGTTATAAGAAATACAACATTTAATTTTATGGGCAATATGTCACCGGGGTAAGAAAACATGGCAAAAACCATAAATGAAACCAAAGAAGCCTTACAAGAAATGATCATGGCCCTTTCAAAATCATCTTTTACATGATTTGTAGTAAAAAAAACAAGAAAAACCACAATACCAATAAATACCAACCCAATTAACCCTGTTTCCACGGCCATTTTCAGGTATTCATTAAAGGCATACATGTTATCATCAGCCACCATTTCAAATTTTGACCCTGGGTTTTCT
>JBNLCS010000240.1:0-2449 GCA_050303935.1 Bacteroidales bacterium | reverse complement strand
CTTCTAAAAAACGTTGTTTCATAAATTTTGCCAAAGTACCTTACCCTTTAAATTCTTATTTTTCGACTAGTGATTGTTAAATCTCTTTTATTTCATCAATGGATGTAAACAATAAAATATTTTTGTTCACTTAAAATTTCGTTACTTTTATTTTATAAAAAACCCTACTTGAAATTGAAAAAAATTAATCTATTAAAATCGTTTTCGCCATCACAAGTAATTTTCTTATATATTTTACTCGGTTTATTATTGATCTTATTTGCTGTACGTCAGTTTAAAAAAACACCACAAAGGTCAATGAAAAAAATAAACCTGGCAATTGGTGACTGGTCGCCCTACACAGGTGAGCACTTGCCTGACTATGGGATTGCCACCTCAATTGTTACAAGGGTTTTCAATAATATTGGTTACGAACCTGAATATCATTTTATGACATGGCCAATGGCAGAAGAAATATCAGGCGAAGGGAAGAAGAATGAAGATATTTTAGGCACTTTTCCTTACACAAGTTTAAAACCTATGCGAGAAAAAAAATTTTATTTTTCCGATACCATCCTGAATATTGAGTACGCCATTTTTTATGATAAAAGGAAATTTCCTTTCGTTGAAAAAATCACATCCATTAATGAGTTAAAAAAATATCAAATCTTAGCCATTGATGGTTATGAATACCCCGGGGAAATTAAAAAATCCGTTTCGTTTTACCATGATACCGTAAAAAATAATATCGAAGCATTTATAGAACTGGTAAACAATCCCGATTCAATATTGGTTTTTGAATCAGTTGACGTTGGCCAGCAATTATTAGAGGATGTATTACCACAGTTTTCACCGTATATCAAAACCGGACCTTACAAGGATACACTATTCTTTAAATTAATGTTGTCAAGAAAGAACCCAAATAACCTTGCCTTAATAAATAAATTCAACAAAGAATTAAGCAAAATAAAAAGAAATAAGGAGAACTATAACACGTTACAAAGAAACCTTAAGAATAAAATTGACCAAAACAGAGCAGTAAAATTAATACCAACAACAGGGAATAAAATATACGGATATAAATCGAGCGATCGGAAACAAGCTGTTTTGATACCTAATGGCAGTAAAGCTATTGTTAAAGAATGGAACGTTTCATTTATAAATTTCTTTCCCGCAGACAAGAATATAGCCAGCCCTCTTGTTAAAATAAAACTGTTATCCGGCCCGTTCGCTTTTAAAGATTCCATTTTATTTATTGATGGAAACAATATAAAATTTCAATAACTTATAAAAATAATTTATATGGGCGATGAAAATAAAATAACAAAACTTGAGATACTGGTTAAAAAAACAGCTCCCATTTTACTGGTATTCTATATTTTAGTAATACTATTACTATTTCTTTCTGAACTAGGTGTTCCCGGGATTCAGGACTATTTCAGGGCAACAGACCAGGTATTGATTTTACTGGCACTTCTTTTACTGCCCTTTGTTATTTTAGGATTAACACAGTTTGTAAAAACCTTAAAATTTAAAATTTCAGGTAATGAATTTGAAATTGATTTGCACAACGTTAAGCAAGTAATAATGAATGAAATGAGTGGCCAGGCAAGTACTGCCGAGCAAGCCCTCTGGCCTATTTTGGCTGGTAGTGATATATACAGCAGTAAACGTTTAAAACAAAACATATTAATAATTGGTTCAAAACAATTTACCTCGCAAGTCTTTTTTGCAGCCCTGCTAATAAACGCTTTTAATGAGAAGATTAATAAAAAGATAGAATGTATAAATATTATTCCAAATGGTGGGAGTTTGAAAAATTTTGCTGATGTAAAATACAATTGGATAGATGCTTATATTGATTATACAGGTACCTGCATACAATATTTTAATATTGAACACCGGGGCAAAGATGTAGATACTATTTTAAAAGAACTGAACCAATATGGTGAAAAAATAGGCGTAAAATTTCTAAAACCATTGGGCCCTGAAAATAATTTCTGCAGTGAAGATTACTGTTTGGTGATGAAAAAAGAAAAGGCGAAACAATTTAATATAGAAAATCTGGAAGATTTACAGGTTCATGGTAAAGAGCTCATCCTTTCTGCTGATCCTGAATTTTTGAACAGGAGGGATTGTTACCAGGGATTATTAAAATCAGGAATTAAGTTTAAAGAAGTAAAAACTTGTGGTTCAAACAATAGATATGACCTTTTGCCCAAAAATGAAGCAGATGTTTTTGTAGGGTACGAAACCGACCCTGAATTAGACCGTGCGGATTTATCATCGTTAAAAGACCCAAATCAATTTTTCCCCAGATATTTAGCAATGCCTGTAATAAATTTAAATGCTTTTAAACAATTCCCTGAAATTGAATATGCCTTAAGTAATATTAACATTACCACAAAAGAATTAAAGAAAATAGTAGCCAAGTTAAAAAACAACAATGATAATATTGATGAAGCTATTA
>JBNLCS010000239.1:0-5470 GCA_050303935.1 Bacteroidales bacterium | reverse complement strand
TCTTTAATAAATTATCAATGAATGACATATAATATGATTTAGCTTAATAAAAATTTCCTTAAATGCATGCCCAAAAATAACTAAAAAAGTGTAAAAACATGGAAAATAAAAAGTATTAATGGCAATATGAGTGCCTGGTTTTGTTAAAATATTTTAAATACTTAAATTTTTGTATGTTTCTATTTTATATAAAAAAAATCCCGACTTATTAAAGCCAGGATTTCTGTATTTTGTGGTGAGCCTTTTAACTAGCCGATTTTACATTGTGTGCTTGAGGTCCGCGTTGACCATCTTTTTTTTCAAACATAACTTCTTCATCTGGTTCTAATCCTGCAAATGGGCTAACCAGGCCACTCCGATGAACAAAAACCTCTTCACCATTTTCCTGAGTAATGAAACCATATCCTTTAACTTCATTATACCACTTTACTTTTCCTTTTGTCATAATACAATCTTTAATTAATAATTTTCTTTTTTAGGTTTGGCTTCATTAACAACCATTTCACGATTTGCATATGTTGAGCCATTTAATTCACTAATGGCGTTTTTAGCTTCTTCATCCTGTTCCATTGTAACAAAACCAAATCCTCTGCTTCTTCCACTGTATTTATCAGTAATAATTTTTACAGAACTTACATTTCCATATTCTTCAAAAACGTTTTTAAGTTCTTCTTCATTAACTTTAAAATTTAAATTTCCAACGTAAATATTCATAATAAAATAATTTAAATAATACATAGATAACTAATGGATTAATAAACAAAGCTTCTCGAATAAATTTTGTGAGTGAAATTTTAGAAAGCGAAATTAATTAATCATAAGGTATCTTTAAACATTTTGGATTTAAAATAAGTGCAGATATCAACCAAAAGTAAATAAAAGCCCGAATTGTTAAATCATATCGAAAACAAATATACACTATTTTCTAAATAATACAATTTAATGAAGAAAACTTCTGTTTTGTTAGTTCGAATAATTTATTAAAACTGAGAATTATTCTAACGAGTAAAAAAAACGAAAGGGTTCAATAAAATGTATAATCCCTTGTTTTTTTCAAAATTAAGGTTAACCCTGATCTTCGGTACAGGCTCTATTTATTATAAAAATTAGAGAAAAGAGGATTTTTGAATAATTTGGGTTAGGGGACTATGTTGTTACTTTAGAGTAGATTTGCTCTGTCTCATCTGGTTCATACCATTTTATCTTGTTGTACCTTTTAAACCAAGTGATTTGCCTTCTTGCGTAACGACGCGTGTTTCGTTTAATTAGTTCTATTGCTGTTTCGAGAGAGGTTTCACCGTCAAAATGGTTAAATAGTTCTTTATAGCCGACCGTGTTAAGCGAATTTAATTTCTTTAGTGGGTATAACTGCTTAGCTTCATTGATTAGACCTGTTTGGACCATTTCATCTACCCTTTTGTTTATTCGTTGATGCAATTCTGTCCTGTTTCTGTTAATACCAATAATTTCGATATCGAAGTTTCTTGTTTTCTTATTTTTGGTAAGAAATGAAGAATAAGGTTTCCCTGTCATCTGAAATACTTCCAGGGCTTTTAAGATACGCTTCGGGTTTTTGAGGTCAGTATTGTTGTAATATTTGGGATCAGTTCTTTTTAGTTCTATCCTCAGGCTTTCTAAGCCTTCTGTTTTTAGCCTGTTTTCAAGTTCTTTTCTCACTTCCGCTTCTATAGATGGAATATCGTCGATACCATTGATAACAGCATCAATATACAATCCACTTCCACCGGTCATTATGACAATTGGATGTTTTTCAAATAATTTTTGTAGCAGGTTTATACAATCTACTTCATATTTATAGGCACTGTAAGAATCGTGTATTGATATGTTTTGAATAAAGTGATGTTTCACTTTTTTTAGTTGTCCTGGTGATGGAACAGCTGTTCCAATGCTCATCTCTTTGTACATTTGACGGGAATCACATGAAACAATTTCTGTATTTAATATATTGGCTAATTCAATACTCACATTTGTTTTACCAACGGCTGTTGGCCCAGCTATTACTACGAGTTTTTTCAATGCCGTTTTACAAATTATTAATAAAAGTCATAGTATCAATATTGTCTGCATAATCAAACAAACCAGGATTTTGTGTCTTTCCTGGTTTTAAAGTGTCTATCGAAAGGTTTTCAAAAGTGCTTACAACACACTGTATATTATCTGCTTGTTGGTTCACAATATTAACTGCCGATTTCAAATTTTCGTATTCGTGAGCATACGTTACTGCTATAGGAGAGGAGAGGGCTTCATCATTTTTTATTATTAAAAAGCCATTATCGAGATGAGGAATTTGGTCAAGAAGGTATACAGAACGGTTATAGTCATGATTGTTCATATATTTATTATGATTTTTATAATAATCATATCCTTCAACATTCTCAAATAATCGTGTGTAATCATAGTTTTTCGGGACATATAGTTTTGAAACGTTCCTGCAACCTAATCCAAAATATTGTAATATGTCATTTCCTAATTCTTTTAATTCTTCATTGCTTTCTTTACCAGATAGTATTGCAACTGAATTCCTGTTTTTTCTTATTATGTGTGGGTACTTACCAAAGTAATATTCGAAATATCTTGAAGTATTGTTGCTGCCGGTAGCGATTATTGCATCAAAATTTGAAATCCTGTCTTCTTTAACCTCTATCTTTTCTGCAAAATTTGAATCTATTTCGATTAAAATATTTAGTAATGATTTGAATAATCTGGTGTCTTTTGATGACATTTTGCATACACACGTATAACCGGAAATTAATATACAAAGAAGATCATGAAATCCAACAAAAGGTATATTCCCGGCCATTATTAATCCAATTGTTTTATTCGATGGATGATTCTTTACCGGGTATTTACTGATCCATTTTTCCAATTCTTGCTTTTGTAAAAATGAAAGCAGTCCGTTAATGGCAACCAATATATTGTTTTTTGTGAACCAATTATTCAACAAGTGTTCACTGGATATTTGCTCTTTAAAATTTTGATAATGAACTTTATTTAAGTTCGTTAATTTCTCTTTTTTTGTTCCAGTAATATATTGTTCTAAAAAGTCTCCAAGAATGCTGAAACTTTCAATTCGCTTTTGTAAATCCATGATATTTTTTAATAAAAAACGTCAGGACAAAAGTATAAAACTTACTGTTCTGACGTTTGAGTAACTTTTAAGAATATCAATCTTGCTGTTTTCTGATTAAATTAAGTGCAGAACCTGCTTTAAACCATTCAATTTGATTTTCATTATATGAATGGTTTACTTTAAAACTATCAGAAGTTCCATCCATATGATGTAATGTTACAATCATCGGTTTTCCTGGTTCAAATGTTGATATACCTGTTATATCAATAGTATCATTTTCCTGAACAAGGTTATAATCATCTTTATTGTCAAAAGTTAATGCCAACATTCCTTGTTTTTTCAGGTTTGTTTCGTGAATACGGGCAAATGATTTAACCAGTACAGCTTTAACTCCCAGATGCCGTGGCTCCATGGCAGCATGTTCACGTGAAGACCCTTCCCCGTAATTTTCATCACCAATAACAATTGACCCTGTCCCTTCTCTTTTGTACATTCTGGCAGTATCAGGTACTTTCCCATATTCTCCGGTTAATTGGTTTTTAACATTGTTGGTTTCATCATTAAACGCGTTAATAGCCCCTATTAGTAAATTATTACTGATGTTATCAAGATGTCCCCTGTAACGTAACCATGGACCTGCCATAGAAATATGATCTGTTGTACACTTTCCTTTGGCTTTAATTAAAAGTTTCATTCCCATGAAATCATTACCATTCCAAGGGTTGAACGGGGAAAGTAATTGCAATCTCTCAGAATTGGGGGATACAACAATTTTTACATTACTTCCGTCTTCAGCTGGTGCCTGAAATCCTGCATCTTCGACATCAAAGCCTTTAACAGGAAATTCCAAACCTTTCGGTTCATCTAACATAACTTCTTTTCCTTCTTCATTAACCAGTTTGTCGACCAACGGGTTAAAAGTTAATTTACCTGCTATTGAAAAAGCTGTTGTTATTTCAGGCGAGGCCACAAAACCATGCGTGTTTGGGTTGCCATCATTTCTTTTAGCAAAATTACGGTTAAACGATGTCATAATTGAGTTTTTCTCCTGCTTGTCAGCACCATGTCTGGCCCATTGTCCGATACATGGTCCACAAGCGTTAGCAAGTACTACTCCGCCAATATTTTCAAATACATTAAGCAAACCGTCGCGTTCACAAGTATAACGGACCATTTCAGAGCCAGGTGTGACCGTATATTCTGATTTAACTTTAAGTTTTTTGTCAATAGCTTGTTGTGCCAGAGAAGCAGCTCGGGTAATATCTTCGTACGAGCTATTTGTACATGAACCGATTAAACCAACTTCAAGTTTTTCAGGCCATCCTTCTTCTTTTACTTTTTTGGCAAATTCAGAAACAGGTGTTGCCAGGTCGGGAGTAAAAGGCCCGTTAATATGGGGTTCTAGTTTTGAAAGGTTAATTTCAATTACCTGATCAAAATATTTTTCAGGATCAGCGTAAACCTGTGGATCGGCTTGCAGATATTCTGAAATAGAATCAGCAAGGTCAGCAACTTCAGTTCTATTGGTTGAACGCAAATAATCAGCCATTCTTTTGTCATATCCAAACAATGAGGTTGTGGCACCAATTTCTGCACCCATATTACAAATAGTACCTTTTCCGGTACATGAGATAGAATCAGCCCCTTCGCCAAAATATTCCACAATACAACCTGTACCACCTTTAACGGTTAAAATACCTGCTACTTTTAATATAACATCTTTGGCAGATACCCATCCACTGAGTTTTCCGGTTAATTTTACACCAATTAGTTTAGGAAACTTTAATTCCCAAGGCATACCTGACATAACATCTACCGCATCTGCGCCCCCAACACCAATGGCTATCATGCCCAGTCCGCCAGCGTTTACTGTATGTGAATCTGTTCCAATCATCATACCTCCGGGGAAAGCATAATTTTCTAAAACAACCTGGTGAATTATTCCAGCACCCGGTTTCCAGAAACCTATGCCATATTTATTTGATACACTGGACAAAAAATCGTATACTTCTTTGTTCGATGACTTTGCCAGCTTTAGATCTGCACCGGCCCCTTCCTTTGCCTGGATTAAATGATCGCAATGAACAGTAGAAGGTACAGATGTTTTTGCTTTTCCTGCTTGCATAAATTGTAAAAGTGCCATTTGAGCAGTAGCATCTTGCATAGCAACCCTGTCTGGCATAAAATTTACATAATCTTTGCCCCTTTTGTATTCTTTAGTTGCCAGGTCTGCTTCCAGATGTGAGTATAATATCTTCTCGGCCAGTGTTAGTGGTTTACCGGTTACAGTTTTTGCTGTGTCTATTTTTTGTTTTAATCCGGTATAAACCGTTTTAATCATGTCTAAATCAAAAATCATATTGCTTAATTTTTATTCGA
>JBNLCS010000238.1:0-5255 GCA_050303935.1 Bacteroidales bacterium | reverse complement strand
TGTACCAGTCAATAAGGCTGTCAATATGTTCATCGGTCATGTTTTCCAAGTCATAAAAATCGATTACAGTATCCGTGTCATAATACTTGATTATGGTCTTCCTGTTTAAACCTGATGTTATTGTTTCGCCCCTTTCCAATGAATAGATGAATTTATAGATACATCTAAATGGTGATGTTAATTCTATAACTATAGGCCTCCATTCCATTTTATAGCTCACCTTACCTTCATTGAAGTATTTATATTTCTCAAAACGATAAAAATATCTCGTTTTAACAGGGTCAGTATGATTTTCTTTTGGAAGATCAGGGTATAGTTCTTTTTTTATTACTGAATCCGTATATCCCTCAATATTATAATAATAATCATATACTTGATCAGAAGAGAAATAACCCGTGCAATTTACATGCATATATTTATTGATCTCCTTTTTTATAATTTTATTGTCGCTGTAAAAGTTGTTTTCAACATAGGTTTCTATAATGTTTAATCCATTATAAGAAGGTATACGTTCCTTAATCCTGTAAAACAATAAATTTCCGTTCATGCTGTATTCCCTGGATTCTTCCGACCATAAAAGATCAAAATCCCCATCTTTATAGGTAAGGCATGTGCTGGACTTAAGCATGTTATTATCATATTTAAAATACCACTTTGTATTATTAAAGGGAACGTTTTTTATATAATCATCACTATATATATCTTCAACTTTCAATATAAACCCATACATTGAGTCCGGCGCTTCGGCAGGCGCTTTAGTTGATTTTAAATTTTTGGGGTATTTATCCGTTTTTGTTGTACCCGGAGAAGAAAGCTCCAATACTATGCGGGATATTTCTTCCCGGTCGATTATTTCATCAGGTTGTGCAAAAAGATACCCATGAAAAAAAACAAAAGCAAAAAGGGATATTTTAAAGCATAACATCAGTCTGCTAATTGGTGTACTGAAATTCATATTATTCTATTATAATTATTACTATGCTGACTTATTCCAGGTTTTCATTTATCCATCTGTCTTCCTGTGGGATTTTATAAAAATACCATTCCTGGGTTAGCAAAGCATCCGGAATTTTTTTTCTTGGATTACGTGATAACCCCAGATCTTCTTTCAGATCTAGCCTGATTATATCAAACCATCGCCCATCGGGTTCGAAGAAAAATTCGAAGGACCTTTCGTCCAACACGGTATCGATAAATTCTTCTTGAGAAATACCGAGGTTTATATCATAGATTGAAGGAGAATAGATGTCTACATTATAAGACCTCCTACGTACCATATTAAGGGCTTCCATGGCGTTTTGATCAAGTTCACCTATCCTGGCCTTGGCTTCTGCAAAAGTCAACAGGGTCTGTGCATATCTCAATAAATAAAGGGTTTTTTCGGTTGAAACAAAGCCTAAATAATATCCTTCTTTATTGACTTCCTTTTCAATTAGTTCCCAATCTATCCATTTAAGAATAAATACTTTATCTACATACGTTGCCGGATAAGTTATTGGATCAAACAATTTAAAATTAGTCACATAAACCACACTATCGGACGTAAGTAGCTGTTCTTTGTAATAAGAACCCGTTACCAGGGTTATTTGTTTACGATAATTAAGAGGGAATTTTGCATAAAACAGAAAATCGGGTTGTATAAGTGAATTTACATGCAAATAACGATAAATATCAAGATTAATATGGTATGATACAAAATTATAACCGATTTCATTTAACCTGGAATTGCCACCTGGCATAAAATGTAACGCAAAAATATCTTCACTGTTATATTTATTTTGACTGTCCCACAGGTCTGCAAAATCATCAAGTAACCTATAGCCATACCCCTCAGCTTCATTGATTACCTCACCGGCCAATCTTGCGGCCTCGGCATATTTTGATCCGTCACTAACAGGGTAACCTGCCATGGAAAGGTATACCTCTGCCAGCAAAGCCTTTGCTGTACCCTCGTGGGGCGTCTCACCCGGTATCCTTGCCTTTCCAGGTCTGTCGGGCAACCATTTAATGGCCTTCAGTAAATCATTCTCTATAAATTCATAAACCTCCTTATAGGTAGGTTTTGGTAAATGATAGTCCACATCAATATCATCGACAATGGGGGGTGTTCCAAAAAAACGGGCCAGTTTGAAATGGCAGTATGCACGTAACAGATGGGCTTCTCCCAACAATATTTCTTCTTTTTTACCGGATGATTTGGCAATCACACTGTTTGCTCCCAATATTGCTCTGTAAAGACTTCTATAAACAGTGCCGATTACTTCAGGATATTGGGGTTTAACATCAGGAATATCTATAATATCATGTCCATAAGAATAATTTGGTTTTCCGGTTACACGGTCTTTTTCAGCTACTTGATAATTATATTTTACATCATCGCTCCTTATATTAAGATAAAAGTAGTATTTGTCATGAACATCCACAAGTTGGGAATAAATACCATTTATTATTTCCACTTTATCCTGATAGCTTTCGAGCTCGATATATTGATCTTCATTTTCCTGAAAGATTTTTTCACAGGAAAAGAGAAATATCAATACAGGTAAAAACTTGAAAAATTGCATCATTTTAAAATTTAAAGTTAATTGTTGCAAAAACACTTTTCGGGCTGGGGTATGCCCCTCTGTCAATGGCATTGTCTGAAAAATTATTATATGTATAGACCGTTGATTCAGGATCATAGCCCGAATATTTGGTTATTGTAAGTATATTCTCAAAACTGAGGGTATAGCTCACACTGATCTTTGAAGCAATTTTCCTGGTCTGCCGATAGGTGAAACTCAGGCTTTTTAATCTGATAAAGCTGGCATCTTCAATAAAATAAGAACTCTCATAAAAACTCTCGGATATCAGATAATCAAGGGTGTCAGATACGATGCGCTGAACATCGGCATTGATGCCTGTTATATACGTACTTGCCCTGGTGGCGTTGAATTTGTCTACCCCGAAAACACCATACCAAAGCATCTCACAGGAAAAGTTTTTATATTCAAAATAATTTAGCCAGTTCATTGTAAACCTGGGAATGGAATTTCCAATTACAACTTTGTCTTCTTCAACAAGTCCGTCCAGTGTAATCGTATCCGTTTTGAGATAAGCCAAACCATTCACATTAACATAGTTGGGAAATGGATCATCTTCTTTCTGGGCATGTATAGAATCACTCCATAGACCAACTGTTTTATATCCCGTAATGGATCCAAGCTTCTCCTTTTCACGGACGTAAAAATCCGGATAAAGCAGATCAGTATGATTAAAATTAATGGTAGTATCATTATACAAATGAGTAACTAGCTGGTCGTTGGAAGAGTAGCCGAACCGTGTTGACCAGTAAAGGCCAGGCCTGTCAATGGGAGCTACCTCCAAACTCAATTCAATGCCCCTGTTCTCCATTTTTCCAATGTTATCAAGAGATTCACCACCTCCATAATAAAATGGTGTCTTTCTTTTAATCAACAGGTTATTATTATATTTTATAAAATAATTGCCAGAAAGGACCAATCTGTTCCCGAACAAAGAAAAATCAGTCCCGTAATTGGTCTCAATTATTTCTTCATGTTCAAGATAATGGTCTGCCAGGTTCGAAATGATCATGGCCTTGGCAATTTCTCCATTTGTATAATATGCACTTTGGGTAAACAGATCGTTGGATAGGGCATTCAAAGGATAATTACCTGATTTGCCCCAATTCATGTATATATTAAAAGTGTTAATCCATTTGGGGAAATGCAGGATCCTTTCTTTTGAAAGATCCCAGTTTAATGCCACAGATGGGAAAAGTTGGCTATTTTCGAGATAGTAACCTTCTTTTATATTATCGTTGTTCAAAAGGAAAGACAGAAAATATTTTTCCCTGTAATTATAAGAAACGCAGCTTACTATAGTAGAATTGATGACTCTTCGAACAGAGCCTTTCTCCCCAAAAATGGATTGTGAACCCCTTAAATACAGATCGTTTTCCTTCGTAAAATCGTCAATGTCCACATTTCTTAGGGAGTCCACTTCCCAAAAAATGTTATCCTGATAGTTTCTGTAACGCAGGAAAGCATTTATTTTATGATTACCTAATTTTCTGTCAAATACCATATCATATTTTTGGCTGAATATGACATAGTTTTCTTTACTTGACAGATAAAGATCAGAGCTTTGTACGCTTGAAGTAAAATCGAGTTCCCTAAAGGCCAGCGAATGGTTTGTCCTCAATTGCAGGCTTTTACCCAATTTGTAACTGGTATTTGCTGTAAATGAATTTGAAAATTGGTTTTTCTGTCTCAATTCATTGTATATAAGGTCTTCAAACGAGTTTGTGAAATTGGAAAGGGTTTTAACGGTGGTGTAGTCCATGTTGTTAATGAACAACCTATCACTTTTTCTTTTAAAACTATCAGGTGTGAAATAATAAGCCGGTTCATAATTAATGCCCCTAAGGATGGATTTGTTACCCAGAAAATTGTCAAGATTATTTCTGTTCCCCTGAAAGCTCCCTTTGTACATGAACCTGACAATGGCCTTTTTAAAAAAGGACCTGGAAAGGTTGCCCACGAATGTATATTTATCATACCGGGTATTCTCAATAATGCCCTTATGCGAATAATAATTACCTGAAATATAATAGTTAACGGATTTCAGGCTTCCTTTTCCCGACAATTGAAATTCATTGACAACACCTTGCTGGAAGAGAAAATCCTGAAAATCATCTGATCCCAGTTTATTTCCCAATGTATCTTCATAATAAGGATACTTCTCATATATTTCTAAGCCTTTATTTATGTAGAAAAATTTGGTATGTAACAGAGAATCGCTATAACGAAGGTTTTTAATAAAATCCTCTGAATTGAGAAAATCGTATCGTTGTGTATTAAATTGGATCCCCCTTTTAACAGAAAAATCAAATTCTCTTTTTCCACCGCCCTTTTTGGTCTCTATATCGATTACACCATTGCCTCCCAGATACCCGTATAGCGCTGTGGAAGATGCATCTTTTAACACGGTTATCTTTTCGATATCGTGTGAATTAAGATCTGAAATCCCCAATGTTTTAAAGTTTACAATTGGAATGATCATTCCATCGACAATATAAAGCGGATCTGTGCTGCCAAAAATAGAACTGATCCCCCTGATCCTTATTTTATTGTGATCGCCCGGAGCACCTGAAACCTTTGTTACCCAAACTCCATTGACCCTGCCCTGAAGGGCATCGTTCACATCGTTGGTACTTAAATTATTAACAACCTTTGCGTCAATTTTTTCAATAC
>JBNLCS010000237.1:0-4466 GCA_050303935.1 Bacteroidales bacterium | reverse complement strand
TCTTTCAGTATAACAACACTATCATGTATATTGGTGAGTTCAACATCCACGGGTATATAATCGCCAAGATGTTCATCCACCCCAACTTCAATGGAGGGGTCCTGGGCAAATAGATTGCCTAAAGTTGCCAATGAAATAATTAAATATATTTTCTTAAACCGTATACTTTTAACCAAGAATTTCACTTTTAATTTTATAACGTTTCGCATAGGCTACAAAAGTATTTTAAATAAATTCTTTTCTTATACTTAAATCATTCTAAATAAACTTTAAACTCAAGTGGTTTAAAAAAACCTTAATTAATAGTGAGTATAACAAAACTAATTTAAGAAATGTTTAAATAAAATGATAATATAATTGTAATTGGTTTACTTTTTAATTTAATAAAAAGTGGTGTTGTGTTTAAACAGATATTTTAAAGTTTATACCTATATTTAATAATCATACATATCAATTTTGTTGATGATACATTGTGCATCTTTTGGATTAACATGAGTTCAGCCGGTCATATATTTGATATGATAGCCCGGAATAAGGCTAACGAGGTATTGCGTAAGCTGCGGAAAGACCGTACACGCAAAATACTGGATAAATATCAGAAAAAAATTTATCATATTGAATTTACAGAAAACAAGAAACATACTAAAGAAGAAATCCGGAATATTAAAGACAGGATCCGCAGCAGGTTAAACCGTGAAAAAACATTTGTCAGCATAGTAGTTTTGCTTTTTCTGCTTCTTGTCACTTTTTTTATTGGTAAATGGAGTTTTTCAAAGCTATTTTGAATTAAACGTTAACCGAAAAATTTACGAATTTTTCTATCGATTATGACATACATCAAACCAGGGTTCATTACATTTCCCAAATTTGGGTGTCTCTAAATCGGGATTTTTCCCATTGCAACCCGAAGCCCATTGCTCACTTATGCAATTTGTTTCACTTTTTTATGGACGTACTTGAATCGAAGCACAATTTAGCCAATAATTTGGGAGAATAGCAATTGCATACTATGGGTATCAATAACAAAAAAAGCAAAAATATCTATATGTTCGTTAAATCAATGAGTTGTGAACAAAAAAACTGATACATATACTAGTCATAGCAACAATTGTTGTTAAGAAGATGTTGTTGTAGTATATGATAAGTTATTCTTATCTTTTATAAAGATTATAGTATTGAAATATTAGATTCAAAATGTATGACTAAAAGTAATAAATTAAAGAAAGACTTAGGGTTGTTCGATGTTTTTGCCATTAGCACCGGGGCAATGTTTAGTTCAGGATTCTTTTTATTACCGGGTATTGCCTCTCACTACACAGGGCCATCCGTGTTTTTGGCATATTTACTTGCCGGAATATTAATATTACCGGCTATGTTCAGCATTGCTGAAATATCAACTGCTTTGCCCAAGTCAGGTGGGGCATATTTCTTTCTGGACAGAAGTTTAGGTCCAGTAATGGGTACGATTGGTGGTTTGGGGACTTATTTTGCATTAATGTTAAAAACGGCTTTTGCGATCATTGGTATAGGTGCTTATGCGGCAATTTTCTGGGAAGTTCCAATTAAAACGGTTGCAATTGTTGCAACACTTTTCTTCATGGTTTTAAATCTTGTAGGTGCAAAAAAAACGTCTGCGTTCCAAAAAGTGTTTGTAATATTCCTCGTAGTAATTTTAATAACGTTTATTGCCGATGGCTTTTTAACCATATTCAGGATGGAATCCATTAAAGGGTATTCAGTTGGTGCCAACTTTACCCCATTCTTTTCCAATGGGATGGAAGGTTTGTTTACAACGGTAGGTTTTGTTTTTGTGTCTTACCTTGGATTAACCAAAATTGCTAGTGTTGCAGAAGAAATTAAAAAACCCGAAAGAAACATTCCTCTTGGAATGATACTGTCTTTAATTGTAACAGGCCTTATTTATGGCTTGGGGGTTTTTATTATGGTTGCTGTAATTCAACCATCAGAATTAGCTAATGAAATGGCTCCGGCAGCTACTGCTGCAAAACTAATTTTTAAATGGTTGCCTGATAATGCCGGGGTAATATTAATGTCAATAGCTGCTCTTGCTGCCTTTGCTTCAACAGGAAATGCCGGTCTTTTATCGGCATCACGATATCCCTTTGCAATGGGCCGGGACAAATTATTTCCTGCTGTTTTTTCAAGAATAGGGAGGAAAGGAAGCCCGGTTTTTGCCATATTGTTTACGACTGCAATAATCATTTTATTCATTCTGGTACTGTCAGAAGAAGGAATAGTAAAACTAGCCAGCACTTTCCAATTGCTTATTTTTATTTTTGTCAATTTCTCGGTTATTGTTTTCAGAAACAGTAAAATAGAATCATATGACCCGGGTTATTTATCGCCCCTTTATCCGTTTATGCAAATTGCGGGAATTGTTATTTCGTGTGTACTCATTATTTATCTGGGGTGGATGCCTTTTCTTTTTACCTCCGGAATCATAGTGGTGGGGTTGCTTTGGTATCACTTCCATTCGCGGGGAAAAGTAAAGCGGGAAGGGGCAATATTCCATTGGTTTGCACTTTTGGGCAAATACCGGTACGATGAGTTGGAAAATGAGTTAATGACAATATTAAAAGAAAAGGGGCTTCGCGAAGGCGACCCTTTTGATGAAACGATAATTAAATCGAAAATTTCAATCTTAAAAAGCCCAACCGATTTTGAGGATATTTTAAATAAAGTCTCCGATAATTTTTGTGCCAAATTAAACCTTTGTAAAGAAGAGGGTATTCAAAAATTTATGCATTCTGCATCTGATGATTCATTAATAACCATACCAAACGTGTTGGTTTTTCATGCAAAGTTCGAGCATGTTACATATCCTTCAATGCATATAGTTATTTCCAAAACACCCATTGGTGGCACTTTCCCAATTAAAGACTATGAGTTAAAAACACCGGTACAAATTTGCGTATTTTTGGTTAATTCTGCTGAAAAGCCAAAACAACAATTGCGCATGTTGTCAAGGCTCCTTGATATTTTAGAGAGGGGGGATATTGTGAAAGCCTTGCTTAATATGGATAGTCACCGGGAAATTAAGGAATATTTGTTGCAAAATGAACGATTTGTGAGCATAAAACTATTGAAGGGAACCCCGCAAGAAACGATGGTTGGTCGTCAATTAAAAGACATTCAGTTACCTAAGGATGTTTTAGTTGCCTTGATTGAAAGGGATAATAAAACTTTTGCACCGAATGGTTCTACAACACTTATGAATAATGATATTTTAACCATATTTGGCGAGACGAAGTCCATTTCAAAATTATACAAAGAATATCTTGTCCACGAAATTGAAAAATTAGATACGAAATAGTCTCAGCAAGCAATAATGGAACATGATATTAAATATAAATTTAAAACAACAAAAGATTCAATTGATTATTGGATAATTAAGTATATTAAATATCATAATGAGACGACTAGACCTAAAGAGTATTTTGATAATCCAATTGAATTTGAGGTTGTAAATACACCATACACCTTAAGAATTACACCATCGATTGATACAGTAAATTGGTTTTATCCTGATGATAAAGATGATTCAAAAGGAAATGTACTTCTAGAATACTCAAAAGGAGATAAGGGAATTGCATTTGCTGAGAAAAGTGATTCTTCAGGAAGAATTTGGTGGTATGTAATTATGGATTCAAAAAATATCAATGAGAGGAAAATTAAGAATCGTTATGAATTTAAACCAGACATGAAAGGGTGGATGAGTAGTAGATATCTAAGTAAAAAATAAACTATGCCCAGGTAATATCGCATACCGCCCGCATTTTGATAGTTAAGTGCTAAAATGATACATTAGTAAAATTTATTAGTTTGTGGTGCGTTCGGAAACAAAAGGCGGTATGACGCCATATCTGTAAACGTTGTATTTATGAACTAGTAAATTATTTACATACAGTTCTTGTTAAATCCTATTGCTAACGTAAAATGGATAACAAAAATGATATGAAAAATGATAAATTTGAGTAAAATATACAAGACAGATAATCAAGGACTAATATTTACATTAGTCAGGATTAAATATAAACCAATGATAATTATGAAAACCAGGATTCAAAAGCTAATTTTATTAATCTCTTTGTTTGTATTAATTATTTCTTGTACCAACAAGAATAAAACAATTATTTCAGGTCATTTCACCTCAATGGATAAATGGTCTGAAAATATATATCTTTCGGCAATCAAAGATTACGACCAGATTTATTTATGTTCAGGGAAACTATATATCGATACGGTTAAAATTGACAAAAACGGTTACTTTGAATTTCAATTTGATAGTTTGCCTTGTACAGAATGCCTATACAGAATTGAGATTAGATATAAGGATCATCCCGATAACCCAACCCTTATACGCGGATTGGATGAGAACTTTATCATTTTTGAGTTAAGGGAAGGAGTTAAATTGAACATAAATGCAGATGCAACAAATTTATCAA
>JBNLCS010000236.1:0-3772 GCA_050303935.1 Bacteroidales bacterium | reverse complement strand
GTAGCTCCTTGTGCATATACATTTACCAATCCGTTTCTAATTCCACTACTTGTTACAATATCATTTACTTTGCCTGTTATATCATATAAACCATTATGCTTATTTGTACTAATTTGGATTTTATATTGCATTTAATTAAATTTATATATAGACAATAATTACGGGTATAAAATTATAGTATTAGGACTTTTATCCAAAGAAAAATGGTTAGTCATAAGGAATATTTTCTTAACACGGTTGATGGTACAAAACTATACACCCAAAGCTGGAATGGTGCGAACGATGCGAAGGCCGTGGTATGTTTTGTACATGAGTTAGGAGGCCACAGTGGCCGCTTTGAAAGATTTGCTAAAATGTTTATTAAAAACGATATAGCAGTTTCTGCATATGATATACGCGGCAACGGGAAATCAGAAGGTAAAAGGGGATTTTCACCTTCTTATAATACCCTGCTTAAAGATCTTGAAATCTTTTACCGTGCTACAAAAACAACTTTTAAGAATATTCCTGTAATTTTTATGGGTCACGGCCTGGGGGGTAACCTGGTAATTAATTTTGTTATTAGAAAAAAACCTAAAATAGCAGGTATCATCTCCACTTCACCCTGGCTTAAACTGGACAATAATCCAATAGGATTAAATTTTCAACTTGGAAAAATATTACATTATATTATTCCATGGTATTCATTCCGGTCAGGTCATTCAGAAATTGAAATGTCGGATAAAAAACATTCTCTTATTGATTTAAACAGTGATGTATTATTACATAACAGAACTTCATATAAGTTATATAATGAAGCACATAAAAACGGATTATGGGCGTTAAAAAATATTTATAAAATAAATATCCCTTTTTTATTGCTTTACGGGAAAGAAGACCGGTTCACTTCGTCAAAAGCATGTGAAGAATATGTTAATAATACGAGTGAAAAAACCCGGTTAATAATATTCGAAGGTTTTGGGCATAATTTATACAATGCGTTGGGTAGCACAAAAATTCACAAAACAATTGTTGATTGGTTAAAAGATAATTGTAATATTGCGGGAGAAAAAGTTAAGGCTGATGAATTCATTCCGCACCGAAGTATTTCCTGAAAAAGCAACCTTTGAAATATACCCGGACAATACTGTATTGTTACTTGGTTCATGCTTTGCCCAAAATATAGGCGGTTATCTGCAGCAACACGCTTTCAATACAAAAGTGAACCCTTTTGGGGTCCTCTATAACCCATTATCTGTTTTCAATGCGATCAACTTGTTATTAAACAAAGAAAAATATACTGAGTTTGACCTGTATCATTATAATAGTCAATGGCTTAGTTTCGACCATTACTCAGCCTTTTCTCATTACAATAAGAATACCTGCCTTGACAACATTAATAAACATTTTATAGAATCAAAGGAATTTATTGCTACAACAAAATTCTTATTTATTACATTTGGAACATCATGGGCTTATAAACTGAACGAAAACAATCGCCTGGTAGCCAATTGTCATAAAATACCAGCTAATAAATTTAAACGGTTTTTTATTTCGAAAGACGAAATCATTGAATATTTTGAAAATACATTAAATTTACTTTCCAAAACATGCAAAGATTTGCAAATAATTTTCACTGTAAGCCCTATACGTCATTGGAAAGAAGGTGCATCAGAAAATCAGGTGAGTAAGTCAAACCTTATTCTTGCGGTTAATAGCTTGACAAAAACCCATCAAAATGTTTCATATTTTCCAGCATACGAAATCATGATGGATGATTTGCGGGACTATCGATTTTATAATAGTGACATGCTTCATCCAAATGAACAAGCTATAAAATATATTTGGTTAAGATTTTCAGAAACTTTTTTTTCTACAAAAACAATAAACTACCTGAAAGAAACAGAAAGGCTAATAAAAGCATTGAATCACAAACCGGTAAATCCAAAAAGTAAAAATCATATCGAATTTTTAAAAGAACAACTTAACTTTGCATATGCTTTGGAGAAAAAATATAATCACAATCTTTCAAAATATATAAACGAACTGGAAAATAGAATTGACCTTTATGGGAACCCAGGAGACAATTGAACAATTTTTAAAACCTAAGAAAATAATAATTACGGGGGTTTCAAGAAATGAACGTAAATTTGGATACCTCGTTTATCAGGATCTGTTGAAAAAAGGTTTTTCGATATGCCCAGTAAATCCAAATACTGAAAAGATTAATGAGCATAAATGTTATTCTTCAATTGAAGAAGTGCCGGAAGGTTATGACCGGTTATTGTCACTTAGCCCTTCGGCTACAATTGAAGAAATGATCTCACTGGCTGAGAAAAAAGGAATAAAATACATCTGGTTCCAACAAAAAGATATAAAACCTGAATTGATAAAAAAGATTGAGAATAAAGGAATAACTGTAATTTATAAAAAGTGCATATTTATGTTTAGCGAACCTGTGGAAGGTGGACATAAATTTCACCGTGGATTAGCAAAATTATTTGGCGTTTATCCTAAATACGAAAAAAATAAAAATTAAATCACTATGAAATTTAGAAAACTTGGACCAACTGGAATGGAAATATCGGAAATATCGTTAGGGACTTGGCAGGTAGGTGGAAAATGGGGCGACCCTTTCGATATGAAAAATGCCGAAAAAATAATACACAAAGCCATTGATATGGGTATTAATTTTATAGATACCGCTGATGTGTACGGAGAGGGACTGAGTGAGAAAGTAGTGGGAAAGGTCGTTAAAGAACGAAATGAAAAGGTATATGTAGCTACAAAATCAGGCAGAAGATTACAACCGTTTAATGCTGATACGTTTAATGCTGAAAACATTGAGAAATTCATTGACAAAAGCCTGAAGAACACTGGATTGGAGAAATTAGACTTACTACAACTGCATTGCCCCCCACCTGCTGTATATGATAATCAGGAAATTTTTGAGATGCTTGACAAGGTGAAACAAAAAGGAAAAATACTTCATTACGGTTCCAGTGTTGAAACAATTGACGAAGCATTTAAGGCTATGCAATACCCTGGTGTGGAAACTATCCAGATTATTTTCAACATGTTCAGGCTAAAACCAATTGAAGATCTTTTCAAAAAAACCGATACGAACAAAGTTGGGTTTATAATCAGGGTTCCCCTGGCCAGTGGTTTATTGTCCGGAAAATTCACAAAAGATACCCAATTTAGTAAAAAAGACCATCGTACTTTTAATCGTGGTGGGCTGTTCTTTGATAAAGGTGAAACATTCTCCGGAATTGACTACGAAAAAGGACTAGAAGCTGTTGAAGAATTGAAAGAACTATTCGGCACAAAAGATATTCTTTACCAATATGCCATAAAATGGATATTAATGTTTAAAGAAATAAGCTGTGTTATTCCCGGTGCCAGCAGGATCGAGCAGGTTGAAGGTAATTTGGGTTCTATGGAACTGAATGACTTAACCCCTGAACAAATGATGGGGGTTGAAGGTATTTACAACAAATACTTTAAAGAAGATATCCATCATTTGTGGTAGAAATCTTTCTTTTTAAAAGGGATGTGTTGTTAGGTGAACATTTAAAATGACTTTTCTGCTAATTATTATTATTGGTATTATATTTTATACCTTCTTTTAACATCTTCGCTATGTCCTTTTTAGTATCGTTCTCAATAGCTTTTTTATCCTCTTTTGGTACATAAAAAGCATCATGGGCTTCTTCTATCATTTCTTTTAAGGGAATGTTGCCAGGCACCTTACTCATATTAATTTTATTAATATTTTCTTTAAAAGCAAACT
>JBNLCS010000235.1:0-2530 GCA_050303935.1 Bacteroidales bacterium | reverse complement strand
CACTTTAATCTTATGGCGGGATATTGGGGCGTATATCCTACACATGTTTTTAATAATAGGCAATCTGTAAATTCACAGACGGCCCTCGATTTGATGAAAATATTTCCAAATCCGCTAACCAGCGGGAATATAATTGAACTTAAATTCGGTACTGTAGTTAGTGCCGAACTACGAATTTACGATTTGACGGGTAAGTTAATTTTGACTGATAATATTGAAAAGAATTCCACTAAACGACTTAATGTTTTCAACCTGATTAACAATGGTATTTATCTTTTCAATTCACAAAATAATCAGTCAGAGCAGTTCTATGACAATTCAAAATATGGCTTGAAACTACACAATAATAATATTTCACATTGTTATCAGGATAGCAAAGGTAATTTGTGGATTGTTGACAGACGCGATGGCCTTTTTATCGTTCCGGCCGAGAATGCAATACAGTTATTAAAAGGGCAACTAAAAACAATTCTTACCCCCATTAATGCAAATGATTTGCTTTTACCTTATTCTGATGGTGCTTACATTACAAAAATATATGAAGACAGTAGAGGCAGGATTTGGATCGGTACATGGGGTAATTTATATGTTTTTGACCTGGAACCTGACTTTTCAAAAGCAAAAAATATAAATGAATTAATATCGCAAAGTTCTGTAACATGTATTTACTCCATTTTAAACAGCCAAGACTATAATTTTCCCGTTGAGCCGGTTCTTTCAATACTTGAAAAAAATAAAGGCCAATACTGGATAGGTACTTCAGATGTTGGTATTATTCAATTTGATGAAATAAGCGCTAATACTTTTTCAGGTAAATTATTGGATATAAACAATAAACTTCCTGGAGCAAATATTAATTGTTTTTATAAAGATAAAATGGGAAATATTTGGGTTGGAACAAATTCGGGACTTGCTTATATTTCTGGTTTAACAGGTTCTTTAAAAGTTATTACAAAAAAAGATGGTTTAGCAACTGAAAACATAAATAATATTATTGAAGACGATAATTCAAATATTTGGGTATCTACATCGTATGGGGTCTCAAAAATTAGTCCTGATAATTATTTAATTCAAAATTTCTTCTATTCTGATAAAGAAAACCCAAACCAATACATTGCAAATGCTGTTGCTATTAATTCAAATGGGATGCTCTATTTTTCTTCAAAGGAGGCATTGGCTTCAATTGACCCAAATTCATCAGAGTATTATACAAATATACCACCACTTTATTTTACGGATATTAAAATTGATAACCAAAAAGTTATTCCAAAAGAAAAATATTCAGGAACCATTATTATAGAAACAAATATTAATAAAAGTAACTATATTAATGTTCCCTATAACCACACCCTGAGCATAGAGTTTGCTGCCCTCGATTTTATTTCACCAGAACAAAGGCTGTATAAATATAAAGTTAGTAATAATAAAGAATGGGTTATTCTTAATCCAAGTCAACGTAGTTTAATTTTACCTGCTATGAGCCCGGGGGAGTATACGCTTGAAATAATGCTTGCCAATCAACCCGGTAATAAAATGAGCAGAAGTATTAGAATAAATTATTTGCCGCCTTTTTGGAAGTCTAAACCAGCTTTCCTGGTCTATGTTACAATTTTAATTTTTCTATTGTTGGTTTACCGGAAACTTACTATCCAAAAAATACAAAAGGATTCTATTATTGAGAAGGAACGTTATGAACGGAAAAAACTTGAAGAATTAGATGCTATGAAAAGTGAGTTCTTTTCAAATGTCTCTCATGAATTCAGAACACCGTTAAGCCTTATTATTAATCCTTTAGAAAAATATATCTCAGATAGTGTGATTGATCAGGATCAAAAAGAAAAACTTGATCTTGTTTTGAAAAGCAGTTATCGCTTGCTAAAATTAACTAATGAATTGATGGATTTTAGTAAGATTGAAAAGGAGCTGCTGGTGCCCGAATTCGGTATGTACGAAATGGTATCATTTGTGAATGAAATAGGTGAATATTATAACAATCTTGCGGATTCAAAAAATATTGATTTTAAAATAAATTGCCCTTTTGAACAGGTGAAATTACCTGTTGATTCAAGGATGATTGAAAAAGTAATATATAATTTATTGTCAAACGCGTTTAAATATACCCCGGAAAATGGTGTAATTATGGTAAATATTTCCAAAAGCCATTCTCATGAAACGGAATATTTGAAAATTTCGGTAATTAATACAGGAGAAGGGATATCAGAAGAATTTATCAGTAAAGTATTTGATAAATATTACCAGGTAAACAATGTTCAGAATAAAAAATTAGAGGGTACTGGAATAGGATTGGCCCTTGTGAAAAGTTATGTTGAACTGCATAACGGATACGTGGAAGTAAGAAGTGAGCCTGGTGAAGAAACATGTTTTGATATTTATTTACCTTTACATTTGAAAGGATATGAAATGCCAGATGAGGAGGAAATTGCAACTCACCATGAATTTTACAAACTTCAGGTTACTGACCAAACTGCATCTTCACAAAAGCCATCATCTCATTATTCAATTTTACTTG
>JBNLCS010000234.1:0-9426 GCA_050303935.1 Bacteroidales bacterium | reverse complement strand
AAATCATAACTCAAAGCAAATCCAAACTTTAACTGATAAAATCATGAAAAATATTCGTTTCTATTTCTTTTACCTGCAATAATGTCACTCAGGGATGAAGTAGATTATATTTGTAAATTTTGAACAATGGTTGTTTTGGTTGACACATAATTGTAAGCAAAATTGATAAAATTGGTAGAAAAAAATGATTTTCTTTTTTTAACTTTTGTCACAAAATATATTTAGAACTTTGTTGTTATATTTCTTCAGTGAAAACTAAAAATTTTTACATCATGAAAACTTATAATTTCATTTTATTTATTTCTTTGTTATTTATTCTTTCATGTGAAAAAAAAGAATTTGATAATCAAGAAAGATTAGAGGATTATTGCATGATTAATCTCAATGGTGATACAATAACTGCGAATTCAACTTATTCTAGAAGTAGTGGCTATTATTACGTACCAGAAGAACATGGAGGAGATACGAATGATATTTATTATTACTACAAAACTGAATTAAGACCTTATAGTGAATATGTTGATCAGAACGATACAAGCTTAGCCATAATGTGGATTAAGTTTAATTTTATGAAAATGTTTAAAGCAAAAGATTTAACTAAAGATACTGCATCAAAATATGTTCCATCGAAAGAACAAAGACAATCAATATTTTATTCGCTAAATAATCTATTTCACTATGAGTTTTTTTGTTGGCCAAGTTTTATCACACATGGAATAGAAGTTCAGTTATATACAGTACAAAACAACAGGGTTAAAGGATATTATTCAGTTGGAAATGAAGCTAGTTGCGATTTGGATTTTGAGGGATTTTATACATCACAAGCAAATTCTAGATTTGAAATAGATAAATTATTTTATATTGATAGTCTTGATGCGTTTTATTTGTCAGCAAATTTTGATGTTATGTTATATCAAGTTAACATGGGTATTGTTGATTCAGTTTTTATCAAGGATGGGATATTAAAAACGATTGTTGGGCAGAATAAACCAAAAATATGAGGATTTTGAGTTATTTGTCAAAAAAAAGTGGGTTTAACCGTTGGATTAAAACTACAAATTGATGTTTTTTGGATTTACAGCAGGTACGGTATAGCTAATAAGGGCTTTGGTGGTTTACGAAGCTCGGCAGTCCGCTTCAACTTTTGTAACAGTGGACATGAATGTAGCCCGCAATCCCTTACTAGCCATGCCGCGAGAACTTTTAATTTTAAAGAATAAACAAAAATGAAGCAATCCTTACATTTTTATTACTTTGCACCATATCTTTATAAAATATAGTAAACACTGAATAATTATGAAACATATATTGACTAGTATTACACTTTGTGTATTGGGGCTAATTTGTTCAAAAAATAGTAGTGCACAGGAAAAAATAGTTGAAAATAACACAGGCATTGTAATTGTTTCTGATCTCAAAAAACCGGATAAAAAAATACGTTTTTCAGAAAAAGGTTATGCCGGATATTTGTTGGTTTATTTTAAGGATCAAAATCAATCGGCTTATATGGCTATTAGTAATGATGGCTATACGTTTACAGATATAAATAATGGTGAACCAGTTTTTATTGGTTCAATGCTTGCTGAACAAAAAGGTGTTCGGGACCCGCATATTGCACGTGGCCCGGATGGCGCTTTTTATCTTACCATGACAGATTTGCATATTTTTGGCAAAAGGGCCGGTTTTCGAGATACCGATTGGCAGCGCCCGGCAGAGAAATATGGTTGGGGCAACAACAGGGCCCTGGTACTCATGAAATCTTATGACCTGATACATTGGTCCCATTCCGATTTTAGGGTTGATTTGGCTTTTCCTGAACTTGGTGATATTGACTGTTCCTGGGCACCTCAAACTGTTTATGACCCAGCGAAAAAGAAAATGATGGTATATTTTACCATTCGTTATAATAATAAAGAATGTCATCTATATTATTCGTATCCAAATGATGATTTTACCCGTCTTGAAACTGTTCCTAAACGTATTACGGAAATTGGCGGACTTGATGGGGATATTACGAAAGTGGGAAATAAATATCATTTGTTTTATGTATCCGATGCCAAGGTATTGCATTCGGTTTCAGATAAAATTAACCATGGGTACAAAGTTGAAGGTGAACGTATTGACCCCGAAGAAGTTTCAACGGAGGCCCCCAATGTATTTAAGAGACTTGGTACGGATACATATGTGCTTATGTATGATGTGTACGGTGCCCGGCCAAATAATATGGGGTTTAGTGAAACAACGGATTTTATAAATTACACCAATATTGGGCATTTTAACGAAGGGGCAATGAAGACAACTAATTTTGAAAGGCCAAAACATGGGGCTGTTACCTATTTAACTAAAGAAGAATTGAAATCCATAGTTGATCACTGGGATATTGATTTAGAATAGATTTTGAGTTATTGTACAAATAGAACTATTTTAGGCTTGAAATATAAGATTTCACAAACCACTTTGTGTTTTGGAATATGTAAGTTCACTTGAAAGGCAAATTGTATTCAGATTAGCAAATCAAATTTTATAACGATTATAGGTTAATTGAATTTGATCCTTTTTTATATTTCATCAACTTTCTGTAAAATAGTTTATTTAAAGAAAAATTTGAGGGCACCTCTAAAAACCCATGCAGGTTCATGGTTTTGTATTGAAAATGTTTAGAAAGAAATAATCCTATAAATAAAATAGTAGATTTATTGAAACCTTTTTTTTAAATCGCCGTAATTTAATAGACCTAATAATACATCCTTTTAAAATTTACAAGTTTTTTTGAGATGCAATGTGCATCAATTTAACCTATAACAGAATGAAAAAGGAGAATGACCACATGAAAAAGAGACAAGTTTAAATGAAGTATTAGGATTACTTTTTTTGGAGGCGATAAATAACGTCCTATTGCATAATCTTTATTATAGATGTGCCTGATTATTTCAGGCATAGTAGGATAATATTATACCTTGACCGGAATAAGGGCATACTATTTCCAGAAGGAAATTTCTATATTCATTGGGATCTTTGTTCTTGATGGTGTTTCTCTGATTGTTTAAACGAAATGAATACGATCATGAGGACAATTAAAACTAAAATCAATTTTCTAAATAAGGCCTTGCTATTGCCGGTTTTATTTCTTCTGCCAATAAATGTACATTCAACACCAGATTGTCAGGTTGTAACAGAAAACTTTTCAAGCCTTTCAGACGGCACAACTATTGATAACAAATCATCGGGATGGTATATTAACACCAGTGCAATACCCAACGCATTGTATTTTGCGGTTAAGTCACGTCGTTTTCATGCAGAGGAACTAGAAGGAGAAGGTGTTTGGTATTCTAATGTCATGAATATTTCGGGGTATCCAAATTTTCAGATCGGAGTTAAAATTACTGCCGAAGGTGATTTGTCAGGTAGTGAGTACGTGAAAATTTATTATAAACTTAATGGAGGCAGCGAAATATTGATGGATCAGCGTACAGGTAATTTCGGTACCATTGATTTTCAGTCACCATTACTCAATGCCACTACTGTTCAAATAATCGTTAAATTATACAATTATGATAAAGGAACGTATGCAAAATCAGTGTATTATATTGAGGAGTATCGTCTTTTTAGCAATGTTAACGGATGTTTTCTTCAAGTTAGTCCTGAAGCAACCGGGAATATTACGTGTACCAATACATCTGTGACTTTATCTTCCGGGGCCAACACAAGTAGTAATTTAACGTATCAATGGACCGGACCTGATGGTTTCACATCAACTTTGCCGAATCCGGTTGTTTCAATACCCGGAACATACAATGTAACATCAAGCATTGCCGCTTCTTCAGCCACTGCTAATGGCTCCATAACCGTATCAATAGATACATTGGCACCAGGGGCAACAGCAAATGCAAACGGAACGCTTGAATGTTCTGCCCCATCAGTAATAATAACAGGCAGTTCGCCTACCACAGATGTGTCATATAACTGGGTTGGTCCCGATGATTTTAGTTCAGAAACAGTAAATGATACGGTTCAGCTTCCAGGAGTTTATATCCTCACTGTAACGAACCCTTTCAATGGTTGTGAATCAATATCTTCGGTAATAGTTGAAGAAGGTACTTCTTCACCCGGGGCAACTGCCTCTGCCAGTGGGCCGCTTACTTGTACCAATGATTTGATTACTCTTTTCGGTAGCTCTGAAACCCCCGGGGTAACATATAGTTGGTCAGGGCCAAATAGTTTTAGTTCCAGCCAGCAGAACCCTTCCGTAAGCACTTCAGGTAATTACATGTTGATAGTTACTGATCCCGCCACAACCTGCACATCAACTACATCTGTTGAAGTTATTCAAAATGGAATGCTTCCCGGGGCAACAGCCAGTGTAAACGGACAAATTAATTGCACGGCAAGTTCAGTACTTCTTTCGGGGTACTCGGGAACGTCTGATGTAACTTATAATTGGACGGGGCCTAACGAATTCACATCAACAGAACAAAATATTGAGGTAAGCGATACAGGATACTACATGTTAACAGTAGTAAACCCGTTAACAGGATGTCAATCGGTTGACAATGTGAATGTTGTAAAGAATGTTGCTAAACCGGGTGTTTCAGTTAGTTCTGACGGTATGCTGACCTGTACCGCTACTTTTGTTACCCTTTCCGGAAGTTCAGGAACGCCAGGCGTAACATACAATTGGTCAGGGCCCGATGGGTTCACTTCTATAGCAGAAACCCCCGCTGTGAACATAGCGGGTACTTATACATTAGCAATAACTGATCCTGTAAATGGATGCATTTCCATTGATAGTACTATCGTTGAACAGAGCGAAGCTCCTCCCGGGGCAACGGCCAGCGTGTCAGGTGTACTTAGCTGTTCTGTTACTTCAGTTACGTTATCGGGTAGTTCGGGAACATCAGGCGTAACATACAATTGGTCTGGACCTGACGCTTTTTCGTCTTCATTACAGTCCCCGGTTGTAAATGCACCCGGTGATTACACGTTAACAGTAAACGATCCTTCGAATAATTGTACATCAACTGCTACGGTATTTGTTGATCAGGATATTGAGCCTCCAGGGGCATCTGCTGCTGTGAATGGCACACTTGCCTGCGATGCGGCCGTAATGCTTATAGGCAGTTCGACTACCTCTGGCGTAATATATTATTGGACCGGACAGGGTGGGTTCACTTCTGCAATGCAAAACCCTACAGTAAATACTTCAGGTACTTACAGCTTAACAGTAACCAATCCCGCGAATGGGTGTACAAGCAGTCAGTCAGTTACTGTAAATCCCGGAGAGATTGAAGCTAGTGACTTCTGGTTAGAAGATTTTTCGTTAGCCAACGGGACAACGATTGATAATGGTCCAACCGGCTGGTCATTGCAGAATCCCGGAACAGGAACTTTTTCTGTTCAAAACAATGAATTTATGGCTTCTTTTGGTTCCGCAAATGAAGGTATATGGCTCTCAGATATAATTGATATTTCCATGCAAAGCAACGTGGTGTTATCTATCAACTTAAAAAGTGCCACGGCATCAACAAATGATAATTTTGAGTCAGACGATTATATCAGCGTGTATTATAAATTAAATAATGGTGCCGAAATATTACTGTATGAAGATTTTGCCGGATTAGGGAATACAACAAATACTGAGGCTTCTGTTACGGTAACATCTGAAAACCTGAATGCAAATACAATACAAATTATTGTTAAAGCAAGAAACTCTCATTCTTCGGAACGATATTATTTTGACAATATAGTCCTTACAGGAATTGCAGTTATGTCGGGTGTTGATGCCAGCGCATCTGTGAGCGGGGAATTAAACTGTGTAAATACTTCAGTTACACTTATGGGAAGTTCTTCGGCCCAGGGGATAAATTATAGCTGGACCGGACCGGATGGTTACACATCTTCTCTACAAAACCCGGTAGTCACCAATCCGGGCACGTATATACTAAATATATCAAATGATGCCGGGTGTACAGCCTCTGATATCGTAAATGTTTCACAAAACAATACGCTACCTGATATTACAACCGGTGTAAGTGGAAACCTTTCCTGCACAACAATATCAGTAACTTTATCTGGTAATTCAACCACGTCCGGTGTGAGCTATCAATGGTCTGGCCCGGATGGTTTCTCTTCATCAATGCAAAATCCTGTCGTAAACGTTGCCGGTAACTATACATTAACTGTTACAAATCCGTCCAACGGGTGTACGGGTTCCAAATCTGTTCAGGTTGTTTCAACAGCAGGAACAAATGAAACCATTTGGTTGGAAGATTTTACATTGGGCAACGGCACAACAGCAGACAATGGCCTTACCGCCTGGACAATGGTCTATACCGAAACATCTGGGATTTCTGAGGTCCGGTCCAATGCATTTGTCCTTAATTACCTTTCCGGGGAATCGATCTGGAGATCACAGGTAATTGATATTTCTTCACAAACGAGCATCACAGTTTCTATGAATGTAACCGGTGAAGGGTCCCTGAATATAGATGACGATTATTTCCGCGCCTATTATATTCTTAATGGTGGTAACGAAATACCTTTTATCAGTTATAACCAGAATGGTGCTTTTGACTATACTACTTCAACTACACAGGCTTTAACCGGCAATACTATTCAGATTGTTGTAAGGGCTTATAATACTTATTCGGATGAATTTTACCGCTTTGACAATGTAATGGTAACAGGAAATACACAGTTGACTGCCACTGCCACAGCAAGCGGAATAATTGGATGTTCCGGGAACCCGGTTACGCTCACCGGAACTTCAGATATAATGGGTGTTATTTATAATTGGGAAGGTCCAAATGGTTTTAGTTCAACATTACAAAACCCGGTTGTAGCCGATACGGGTGTGTATACACTTAACGTAACAGATCCGGCAAGCGGTTGTATGGCACTGGATACAGCCAGGGTGATCAAGGATATTACTGCTCCGGGGGCTACTGCCGGTAAAAGCGGTTTGATTACCTGTACTGATAGTATTGTAATGCTTTCCGGCAGTTCGGCTACTTCAGGTGTAACGTATAGCTGGTCGGGGCCAGGAGGTTTTAGCTCTGTATTACAAAATGTTAATGTCAGTGACACAGGAACCTATACATTAGTAGTAACAAATCCTGAAAATGAATGTTTTTCCACGGCAACAATACAGGTAGGTCAGGACACCGTTGCCCCTGATGTTACTGCAACGGCAAGTGGGGCACTCACATGTGCCACAACCTCGGTAACGCTTTCTGGAAATTCCACTGCCCCTGGGGCAGTTTATAGCTGGACAGGGCCAGGTGAATTTGGTTCTACACTACAAAACCCAGTGGCAAATATCCCGGGAACCTATGTTTTAACTATTACTGATCCTGGTAATGGATGTACAGGTACACAATCGGTTGAAGTAATTTCCAATACCGGGGCAACAGAAACCCTGTGGCTTGAAGAGTTTCCCCATTCAAATGGCACAACTATAGACAATGGTATTACCGGATGGTATACAGTTAGCCCGGCTGGAACATTTGCCGTTTATAACAATCAATTCAAGGTTACTAACAATGGTACTGGTTCACAGGGTATGTGGATATCTGATACAATCGATATTTCGGAAAATGCCAATGTAATTGTTTCACTTGATGTGAGGAGTGCAGTTTTGGGCGATGCAGAAATGGAAGTTAGTGGGGCATTAAAGGATTATATGAAGTTTTATTATAAACTAAATGGGGGGGATGAAATATTGTTTACCGAAAAAACAGGGGCAATCAATAATCATAGTGTTTTTGGCATTACTTTGTCTACACCGCCATTAACAGGAAACAGCCTTCAGGTGATAGTAAAAGCAAAGACAACCAGTTCAAATGAACTTTATTTTTTCGATAATGTAAAAGTAATAGGAAATGGGCAAATAGATGCTTCGGCGTCTGTCAGCGGCTCACTTACCTGCACGGATGCCACGGTTATACTTTATGGAAATTCCAATGTACCGGGTGTCGTCTATAACTGGTCTGGTCCGGGTAATTTCAGTTCATCTCAACAAAACCAGCAGGTAAATACTGCCGGCACCTATTCGTTAACTGTAACAGATCCTTCAAACGGATGTTTTTCAGTTGTTGATATCGAAGTAACACAGGATATTGCCTTACCAGGGGTATCTGCTGATGTTAGCGGTCAGCTTTCGTGCTCCGATGCATTCGTTACGCTGTCAGGAAATTCTTCAACACCAGATGTAATTTACTCATGGACTGGTCCGGGGGGATTTAATTCAACCGTACAAAATCCTCCGGTAAATTCATTGGGAACTTACACGCTTACAGTGACCAATCCATCAAATGGTTGTACCAGTACATCTTCTGTTGAGGTTACGGCAGCCCCGCCAGGGCCACCATCAACGATTTGGCTTGAAGATTTTTCTTTGGTCAATGGTACCGCGGTTGACGATGGATCTACTGGCTGGTCGTTACAAAATACAGGTACCGGTACATTCTCTGTTCAGAATAATGAGTTTATGGCTTCGTTTGGTTCAGCCAATGAGGGTATTTGGCTGTCAGAGGTAATTGATATTTCAACAAAAAGTAATGTAGTTGTTTCTGTTGACTTGAGAAGCGAAACAGCATCGTCTAGTGATTATTTAGAGTCTGATGATTATGTGAAAGTGTATTATAAATTGGGTGATGGAACGGAAACCCTTGTTTATGAAGATTTTGCGGGAATAGGTTCCACAACAAACACTACAGCCTCCACTACAGTAACATCAGGATATCTGAATGCCGGTACGCTGCAGGTTTTAATTAAAACCAGGAACTCGCACTCCACTGAACGCTATTATTTTGATAATGTGAAGATAACAGGGACAGAGCAGACGGTTGGTGTTATAACTACGTCGGTGAGCGGACCGGTAACATGTCCCGATCAGGATGTTCAACTCACAGCTTTGGTAACAAACCCGGCTGCTTCCTATTACTGGATTGGTCCAGATAATGACATTATTAACCAACAAAACCCTGTGGTGAATATACCTGGTGATTACACCGTGGTGGTATCAGCAGGTGGGTGTCAGGCTTCGAAAACAGTTAATGTTGAAGGTGGTACAACTATACCGGATGTTTCGGTAAGCGGCGACCACCTGGCATGTAGCAGTAATATACCGGTAGTACTGCATGCTGTATCGTCTAACACTAATCTCACCTACTCGTGGAATGGGCCGACAGGGTTTTCTTCAACGATGCAAAGCCCATCAGTGTTTAATGCTGGAACATATTCGGTAACTGTAACTGATCAGTCGAACCTTTGTACAAATTCGGCATCTTTTGATATTCAGTATGGGACACTTCTGTGGAATGAAGGATTTGACGGCATAGCAGACGGAACCATAGAAGACCTTGGTAACACGGCGTGGAACATCGATAATTCACTGATACACACGGTTGATTTAAGTGGTTATACGGG
>JBNLCS010000233.1:0-6940 GCA_050303935.1 Bacteroidales bacterium | reverse complement strand
CCACCAAAGCCAGGTGTTTCACAAACGAAGAAAATATTAGTGCTTTATGGTTTTCAATGGCCAGGTTGTCAATATTCCTGATTACTTCTTCAAACTTTCCTGAACTGTGCCGGTATTTATCGTCTACCAAAAAAGGGTGGTTTGCCAATTGCCGTAAACGGGTAATTCCCTGTAATACCACAAATGCCGATTTTTCAATACCATTGCTTTCAATATTCTGCAATATGTGGTTCCTGATCTTTGATTTTTCACTTTCATAAAATTTCTCTTGCTCTTCGGTAAGGTCACAAAATATGGTTTGCTCGTTTAGCTCGGGCAGGTCTTTCGCAACCTCTTGTTTTGTCCTGCGCAATATAAAAGGCTGAATAATTTGTTTCAGCTTTTTTTGCTTTTGATCATCGTTGTGTTTTTCAATGGGTACCAGAAATTCTTCCTTAAAGAAATTATAATTGCCCAACAAACCATTGTTTAAGAAATTAAGTTGCGACCATAAATCGCTCAACGAATTTTCAATCGGGGTGCCCGTTAGAACAAGTTTATACTTGGATTTTAACGATATGGCCGACTTATACGCCTTTGAATGTTGGTTTTTTATTACCTGGCTCTCATCGAGTATTACATAAAAAAAACGGTATTGCTTCAATATTTCAATATCAACACGCATGGTACCATACGTGGTTAAAACAAGATCGTAATTACCAAAGTTATCCGGGTTTTTCTCACGCCCCACCCCCGTATACAGGCAAACGTTCAGATTTGGTGTAAACTTTTTGATCTCATTATTCCAGTTGTGTATCAACGAAGAGGGCATAACAATAAGGCTGGCCTGTTTTTCTTTAATACGGCTTACCTCTTCATCGGCAAACAATGAGAGTTGTTGCGGCCCTTCTTTCTTAATAACCTTTTCAACTATGTTCTCTTTATTTGAAATGCGGTACTGTAGCACAGACAATGTTTGAAGTGTTTTCCCCAGGCCCATATCATCGGCCAGGCATACCCCCAGCTTATTATCGGTTGTTTGCAACATATAGTTAAACCCAGTTAACTGATAGGGCCGTAAGGTTGCATTTACCCCCACCGGTATTAATAGTCTATCCTTATTATCCGTTAAAATAAGGCTTTCAAGGTTTTTACCAATTTTTTTATCAGGCTTTTCCAGATGCCCTTCTAACAAACTGGCATGGTGTTTTTTTAATTTTATACTTTCTTCCCCCTTATCGCCAAACAAAAATAAGTCACGGTACTTTTCAAACCACTCTTCAGGTAATATGGCTATTTTACCATTTGACAATTCATACTCCCTGATATTTTTTAATATATTTCTACGTAACCTTGAAAAGGGGATCCGTTCATCACCAATATAAACCATGGCATGAACATCAAACCAGTCGTTTTCCTTTTGTACGTTAAAATCCAGTTTCACTTCATCAAAGCTGTAACGGTCCTGAAAAAAATGCTGGTCAATTTTTATCCCTTCATTATTGATCGCATTTTTTTTGTCGATGATAAACCCAACCAGGTCATAATGATCATATTCACTTGTAGCAGGATAAAACTCAGGGCCCTTTTTGTTTTTTAAACCCAATTGCTTCAAAAAATCAATTACTTCATTTTCCCTGGTAGTATGGCGTACTATTTTAAAAAACTCATAGTTATTGTTTTCATCTTTCAAAAGCACTTTTGGTTCGGTAGCACGGTTTGCCAGAAAAACAGACTTAAATTTATAGTGAAAGCATAAGATCAAAACAGGTTTTCCTTCCAGGGTGTTCTCAAGGGATAAAACAGGCACCGGTTCTTCGTTAATTATGTTTAGGTTAAACCCCTTTGCTTCAACCCTGTATTTTTTTATTGTATTGGTAATAAACTTCTCAAAATAGCTTTTCTCTGCACTTTTAGGTACCAACACATGCTTTTTGGTAAAAAAAGGCAAGAGTTTTTTTCCGTCAATATCATTAAACATAAAAAGTTTGTTCTCAAGTATCAACCTTCCCGGGGTGTTTACTAACACAAAACCACTTTTATCGGTAAGTTCAATATTCGAATCCCCATTTTTTATCGAAAGGTGGTACTTTATCCCCTCTTCAAAACGGTGAAAATTAAAAACTGATTCAGCAGGCTCCTTAACAATTTCAATTTTATCTTCAATATGGATATTATGGGCCTGGTCTTTAAAATAAAACGGAATATTATTTTCTTTAATTATATCTATAGCCTTCAGTAACCGGTTTTCAACATACGGGCGTATTTTATCCTGTATATCCTCGTCGCTAATGGTACTAAAAAAGTCACTGCTGCTTTTCTTTTTGTTTATTTTTTTTGTGTTTCTGGAAAACAGCTTTACTATCTCATTTTCATCGTACTTATCAACAATATTTACCAGTTCTTTTATGCCCGCAGGTAAACTTTCATTATATCCTTCCAGGCTATTCACAGTTAAACGGTCTTTTACCGTATAAAATACTTTGTCTTTTTGCTGTATAACCGTATATGGCAATATAATATGGCCAAGCACCCGGTGATTTGATATGGTAGCTATAAAACCTGTTTCCATCTTACCCTCCAAAACCTGTCTTTTTATTTTCTTTATTTTTTGTTAATTTAATAGTATAAACTGTTTGAATGTTATATGCTAAAATCCAACCATCAGGAAAAAACATTAGATGCAGGTCACCATTTGCAAGGATTGTTTTCCCATTTTGTTGAAAACCATCACAACCCTGTGATCTTCACCAATTCAAAAAATATTGATAATGCCAGTATAATTTACTATAACAAAGCCTTTAAAAAAGCATTTATCAACATAGTTCCATTCAAAAAAAATTTAACCTTCTTTCTTAAAAATTTTTCTTTTCAAACAGAACCTGTAAATATATCAGCTTCAAAAGAAAATTTAAAAGCTTTGTTAAAAAAATCAGGTGAAATTTTCATATTAAAAACACAACTCATTGATAGTGAATTTTTAACTATTGAATTTATTAAAAAAGAAACAGAAGGACCTTTAACAGGAAAACCTGTTACAAATGATTATGCCGAATTTATTGATTTATTGCCTGAAATAGTATTTGAAATAAATCATGATTTTCATCTGACTTTTCTTAACAAACAAGCATTAAACTTATTTGGAATAGACCATGAAAGTTTACAGGAAGGTATTCATATAAAAGAATTAATCCCTAGAAATGATTATCACAAAGTTGAACATTTTTTAAACGAATTATTTGAAGGTAAAACTATTAAAGACAAAACCATTCCGGTTGTAAAAAAGAATGGTGAAATTATTTTGCTGGAAGTATATTTAAATATTATTCGCTATGGCGTAAAAATCAATGGCATAAGAGGTATTGGTATTGATATTACACATCGTAAAAAAATTGAAGAAAAGATCATTGAGGCGAAAATAAAAAGCGAGGAGGCCGACAAATTAAAAACCACCTTTCTGATGAACATGTCACATGAAATACGGACCCCGCTTAATAGCGTACTTGGGTTTACACAACTTTTACTACGAAAAACAAACAACCCTGAACATAAATCATACCTTCAAAGCATAAAATCAAGCGGCAAAGACCTTCTTAAGCTTTTTAATGACCTTATTGACCTTTCAAAAATTTATGCCAATCAACTTGATGTAATAAAAACCGAAACCAATCTGAATACTATATTTGACATACTCACAAAAGAATTTAAAACTGAAATTGAATTAAAAAAGAAGCCTTTGGAACTTACTACCTACAAAGGCCTGAAAAACGAAGAAGCTAATGTTTTACTGGATGATGACCGCTTAAAACAGGTTTTCACAACCCTATTTGACAACGCGTTAAAATTTACCAAAGAAGGTTTTATTGAATTTGGTTACCAGATAAATGACCGGAATATTCATTTTTTCATGAAAGATAGTGGTTTGGGCATGGACAAAGAGATACAAAAGCAAGTGTTTGAGTTTTTTTATCAACCGGCCGGTGAATTAGGTGAACTTAACAGGGGATCAGGTATTGGTTTGGCGATTATTAAAGGGATTATAGATAAAATGGGTGGGAAAATATGGGTTGAATCAGACAGTGGCAAAGGGGCCCTGATTAATTTTTTATTGCCGTATGTCCCATTGGACAAAAACATAGACACAACAAGTGTTGATGTAGAAAATCATCCAATTTCATTGCAAAATTTCAAGATATTGATTATTGAAGATGATGAAGACAACATTTGCTTGTTACAAAACTTCCTGGAAATTACAGGTGCTTCCTTAAACACTTCAAAAAACGGTATTGAAGCCGTTGAAATAATGAAGAACAACAAATTTGATGTGGTTTTTATGGACATTGACATACCGGGCATAAATGGTATTGAAGCTACAAAACAAATCAGGAAGTTCAACAAAGATGTTATAATTATTGCACAATCGGCCTATGTGGATAAAACTGACAAAGAAAAATGTTACCGGGCTGGTTGCGACGCGTTTATTGAAAAACCTATTTTCAGCGATGTATTGCTCAACACGTTATCCGGGATCTTAACTGTAAAAAGAAACAGGAACAAAAACTGATACCAGCCAGAAAATTCAAGCATTTCCTTTTTTCATAGCAGTTTTCATTCGGAATAGAACAATTTATGAATTATGTAGACTGGGGCCACACGGCTTATTAATATTATAGGATTAATGGCGGCCAAAAAACGTTACCCACCAAAGAAAACAATTACCCCCACTCTTTTTATCAAAATAATCCCTTACAATTCAATAAAATTGTTTAACATTGATCCCCTTTTATGAATATAATTTGAAGGTGTGGTACTGAGAAAAAAATACATTTCTTTTATAACAACAGGCATTCTCAACGTATTGTTTTATATCAACTGTAATGCCCAATTGTTGATTGACTTTAATTCGTCTTATAGTTATTTGAAAGGAAGTGAAGCAGTATCCCTACCTTCAACCTGGTACACAACAAGTTTTGATGCATCCGGTTGGGAAACAGGGAATGCCCCGTTCAGGTACGGGGATGGAAACGGTGGCACTGTGCTAAGTGATATGCAATACAATTATTCTACCTGCTTTTTAAGAAAATTTTTCACCATTACTACTAATGACAGTTTACAAGAGATCCAGGTTAGTACCGATTATGACGATGGTTTTATTTTATGGATCAATAACGAAAAAGCCCTGACCATTAATGCCCCTGATGACCCTTACTATAATTCACTCTCAAACGGACTTCACGAATCAGGGGATATTGAGTTTTACACAATATCTATGGAGGATGTAAACCTTGCGCCTGGCGAAAACCTGTTGGCAATACAAGGGTTTAATGCTTCGTTGACAAGCTCTGATTTTGTGTTTGATTTTAAATTAACCGGTATCCGAAAAGTTTCAGAGCTGAATTTGGAAGATAGTGTAGAAGTTGTTTTTAGTCATGCTTCGGGTTATTATAATGAGCCATTTGAATTGCTACTGTCATTGCCAGACTCAAGCCTTGAGATAATTTATACCCTGGATGGCAGTGACCCTTCTACATCAGAAAATACATTTAAAGCTTACAATGAGGCGCGAATTTATGTTCATCCAGACAGTACTATTGGCGGAAGGGGCAAAACCCCTGCTTTTATTGTTAAAGCAGCAGTATATAAGGAAGGCTATAATCCTCTTAAATGCACAGGAAGTACGTATATTTTTCTTGATAAGGTATTAACACAACAGTCGCCGGGCGGAGAATGGCCAGAAGGAATTGTAAAAAACCAGTTAATCGACTATAATATGGACAGTGATGTTGTAGACGATGAAATATACATGGACCAGATGGTCCCCGCTTTGCTTGACTTACCGGCCATATCTATATCAACCGATTTGAAAAACCTTTTTGACCCGTCTTATGGCATTTACGCGAACCCATACAGCCGGGGCACTGGTGCTGAACGCCCCTGTTATGTTGAACTTATCAATAAAGATACTACCACCGGTTTTAAAATTAATGCAGGCATAAGAATACGGGGTGGCGCAAGCCGTTCCACCAACAACCCTAAGCATTCTTTCCGTTTGTTTTTCAGGAGTGGATACGGCTCAAAGAAACTTGAATATCCCCTTTTTGGGGAAGAAGGGACTGACAAATTTGACAACATAGACCTTCGCACGGCACAAAACTATTCATGGAATGGCGACCAAAGTGAAAACGAACATAATACATTTATACGGGACGTTTTTTCAAGGGATTCGCAACGTGATGCAAACCAACCATACACCAGGAGCCGGTACTACCATCTGTACCTTAATGGGATGTATTGGGGCCTGTATCAAACCCAGGAGAGAGCAGAAGCAAGCTTCGCCGAATCTTATTTTGGAGATGACAAGGATGATTATGATGTGGTAAAAGTTAGCCCGCAGTCTTTTCCATATTCCAACGAAGTTACCGATGGTAACGAACAGGCATGGCGTGAAATGTATGATATATGCCAGGCAGGCATTAAAAGTAACGCCGATTATTATAAGCTTGAGGGGAAGGATGCTTTTGGCAACCCGTTGAAACAATCAAAGGTGCTTTTAGATATCGACAACCTGATTGATTACATGCTCCTTATATTTTATACCGGTAATTTTGATGCCCCGGTATCAGCCTTTTATAATAATAACATGCCTAACAATTATTATGCTATTTATAACCGGAAAAATGAAGGAAAAGGTTTTATATTTTGTGCGCACGACTCGGAACACAGCATGATGATGGAGCCTGTTTATACAGGTTATGGCCTATATGAAGATCGGGTTAACTTGGTTGACCTCCCTGATGAAGAAGATCAGATGCAAGTTAACTCGTTTGCAAAATTTCACCCGCAATGGATCCATCAACAGCTTTCGGCAAATGAAGAATACGGGGTTCGTTTTGCTGATCGGGCCTATGAGGTGTTTGCTCCTGGTGGTATTTTTTCTCCTGAACAGATTAAAGCACGCCTG
>JBNLCS010000232.1:0-3057 GCA_050303935.1 Bacteroidales bacterium | reverse complement strand
CAACCTTCTTTTCTCAATTTTTGCTTCTGTTTTACCCATTATAAAATGTGACCCTTGCTTAAAATTGTGCAAAAATAATAAATGATTGCCTAAAAAGTTAATTATTAACCAAAAAAGAAATGTTTAAATTACACAAAATGTTCATTTTGGCAAATATTATGTGTTGTAACAGTAGTTATTAATTGTTAAAAATTATTAATGAGAGGGGCGGGCATGTCCTTTCTTTGTTTGGTAAGATAATTTAACGCGATACAGGTGAAAAAAGATTGTGCGGGACAGGCACCGGATTGTACGGAGCATTCATTCCATTGTACGGAGCATTCCAGCCAACGTACGAAGTATATTGCCCGGTGTACGATATGTTTCATCCATTGTACGAATGATTTCTACCATTGTACGAAACGTTTCCGCCATTGTACGAAGCTCTTCAACCATTGTACGAAACATTTTCGCCATTGTACGCAGTTCCTCAACCATTGTACAAAACATTTTCACCATTGTACGAAATGTTTCACTCGCTAAACTTCAACAACTTTTCGTTGAATGTTTACAATTCGCATACCGGATTTCGCATATTTTCATAGGCCTGTTTACCGTTCGTCTTACATTTTCCACCCCGTCAAGCCCTCTCAAGCAATTCTGTTTTTCTTTGGTGGTACTCGTTTACCTGGTGCATAAACGCTTCAAACCGGGTATCTAACCCTACATTTTCATTACCATCGTAAGCAAAATTTTCCCAGGGAAGCCCGTTGTAATCATTTCTGATGTTATGCGATACCGTGCAGTTTATGGTACCGGGCATGCAGGTAAAGGGTAAAATATTTACCACACCGGAAATGTGTTTTTGTGCCAGCAAAACGGTTGAGCCAATAGCCAACGGGGGATCTCCATCATAATCCTTGTTTATGTATTTCCCACAGTTTTCCAACATTTCTTCAACCTGGATTTCATGGTCCAGTTGGTAAATACTGCTGATATCCCCTTTGATTTTTTTCTCAATGGCTTTTTGAAAATAGCGTTGCAGTTTAGCCCTGAAAAGTTTGGTAATATTACCTTTCCACCGATTATCCCGGATAAAACGTATTGTTGAATAGGTGATCCATTCACCAAAAGGGGCCATCAGGGTTTCGGCACCAAGGGCTTCCAGCCTTTTAACCAAGTTGTTGGAACAGTATTCATTGTCGCGCATAAAAATTTCGCCAACAATGGCTACTACAGGCTTGGGGACCGATTTGTCAACGGGTATTTTGTTATACGCTTTAACGGCGTCAATTAAAACGTCACTAATGTTTTTACAATTGGTTTCAACCGAGCGGATAATATTTTCAAATGCTCTCTTGTATACTTCATCCGTTTTGCCTTTAACCAATTCATAGGGCCTGGTTTGTTCAAGCAAATTCCGGTTCAGGTCGGAGGCTACAATCCCTTTCCAGCAGTTGGTGCGCCATTTTATTGAATAACCCGGGGCTATGCTGGCATAGCTGTCTTCATTGGTTGGATGTATAATATCAGCATCCTGGTACCCGAGTTCGTTAAATAGCAAACGTTGCAGCATATTGTAGCCTCCAAAACGGCATGGCCCGTTATGATCGGGCATAAAAAAACTTGCTTTTGAAGGATCAAACCCAGGCTCCCTTAGCTTTTTCAGGAAACTGCCGAGCGTGGCTATTAAGGGAAAACATTCTTGCCCGTTTGTGTATTTCCTGCCTAGTTCAATATCTTCAGCACCTGGCATTGGCAATACTTCGCTTGGAATGTTACAACTGCGTGTAGCTGCTGATAATATATGTGCGGCATCCCTGGCATTGGGGAAATATATAGTCCGTGTATCCAGCTTTTTATTTTTTGAGGACTCAAGTTGAAGCGATACTTTTTCTTTTTTTACATGCCTGTTTTCTTCCCATCCTTTCAGGCTGTCAAGAAAAGCTTCTACGCGGGTGATCATACCTGCATCGGCGCTATGTTCATCAACTTCAAGGTGTAAAAAAGGTTTACCCTGTAGTTCGCGTTTTACGAAATGCAACAGGAAAGAATCCGGGCCACAACGGAAATTGCCCATATAAATACCGTATAAATTTTTATTTTCGGCAATATATCTTGATGCTGCCAGTATCTTTTGTCCATTCGGCCAATACATAGATGGGTAGTCTTCAAAAATATCATCTACATTTAATGGAAGAAAATCCAATGGGATAGGCAACACGTCCATATTCAGCAACTTTTTTACCAGGCGGAGGTTCAACATAGGGTCGCCCGTATTGTAAGGCCTGCCTATTATCACAACGCTTCTTTTGTATTTTGGCAGTTCAGGGATTACTTCAAGTCCCCTGAGTTTTATTTGTTGCTCAAAAAGTTGCTGTTCATGATTGGCAAAATCGATAGCTTTTACAATTTTTTGTTTTGAAATGCCGAATTTTTCGTTAAAAAACCCCTTCAGTTCTTTTTTCAATACTTTTTTATAATAGCGAAAATGAAGCGTCGGCATCAACATTTTTTCACTTAGGTCTTCATTGGTAAAAGCGGCTTTCAGTAAATAGGGATGTGACTGGACCCATGGGCAATTACAATTATTTGTGGGATTTTTCTTACTATCGTTTTTTGAATTTACAATAAATGGCAGAAAAATATAATCTACCCCTTTTTTAACCAGGTTTAGAAAGTGTCCATGCATAAGTTCCACAGGCAAACAGGTTTCTGATACTATTGCTTCCAGCGATTGGGTAATTATTTTCCGGTCGGTTTCATCAGAAACCACAACCTGAAAATTCAGCATTTCAAAAAATGTACGCCAGAAAGGAAAATGCTGGTAATAATTCATGAGACCACGTGGAATGCCTATGGTAGTTTTATTCCCAAGTGGTGCGTTTTTAAAATTGTCAAGTAACATCTCTTCCCGTTCCCTGAAGAGGTCAGGTAATTTTTGGCCTTCTTTTTTAGTTGACCCCAGCTCGTATTTATCACAAATTCCGCCATAGTAAAGTGGTTTTGCATTACCTTCAATTTTGATCTGTTTAATTTCGCAATTATTAGCGCATGATTTACAAGTAAAATTATCCG
>JBNLCS010000231.1:0-4368 GCA_050303935.1 Bacteroidales bacterium | reverse complement strand
ATTACAATAAAGGATACTTATAAAGGTGTGACCAGCGATTTTGAAGGCAAGTATGAAATTGAAGCCAAAAGTGGTGATATACTTGATTTTTCGTATATGGGTTATTTGGGCAAATCCATTAATGTAAATAACCAAAGTATTATTGATGTTGTATTGGAACCTGATGTTGCCAGTTTGGAAGAAGTTGTGGTAATTGGTTATGGCACACAAAAAAAGAGCCTGGTTACAGGTTCAATTTCCAAAGTAAATTCAGAAGACCTTAACAAAAACCAGGCTAGGGTTGAACAAGCTTTGCAAGGCAAAACAGCAGGTGTAAACATCATTCAGGAATCGGGTTCGCCAGGTGCCGGTTTAACAATGCGCATACGGGGTACAGGAACAAACCGGAATGCTGATCCTCTTTTTATTGTTGACGGAATGCGTACAGGTGGAATAGAATTTCTGAACGCAAACGACATTGAATCAATAGAAATATTGAAAGATGCTGCATCTGCAGCTATTTACGGAGCAGAAGGCGCCAATGGTGTAGTATTGATTACTACCAAATCAGGAAATAAAAACAGTTCTGTAATGTCTTATAATTTCAACTACGGTTATCAGAAACCCGGTAAACTGAATGAAGTGCTTAACGCAGAGCAATACGCCACCTACTATCGAGAAGGTCTGCGCCATGAGATAAGGAGCAATTATGAGGGTATCGAGATCCCAGAAGAATTGCTTGACCGAAATATTAACATTGCGTATCCGTTTCATCCGGATACCCTTGGAAAAGGAACGGATTGGATGGATATGATTTTTCAAACAGCTCCCATGACCGAACATAACCTTTCGTTTTCGGGAGGTAATGAGAATACTTCAGTATATGGTTCTGGTTCTTATTTTAGCCAGGATGGTATTGTTGGTGGTGACAAGGCCAACTTCAACAGGTATACCGCACGTTTAAACCTTGACCATAAGGTTTCAGACTGGCTAAGTGTTGGGGCCAATGTATCATTTACACATTTTGAAAGAACAGAAATTGACGAAAACAATGAATTTGGAGGTGTTATATCTAACGCATTAAATCTTGATCCGATAACATCAGTCTATGTTAGCGATACCAGTTTACTACCTGAAAAATACAAACAGCAGGTTTATGATAATATACCAAACCTGGAATCATCATCTTTAAGGGCTCCAGGTAACCTGGGATATTACAATATGTCTGAACTGGTACAAAATGAAGTACGTAATCCGGTAGCACAAATTAATAATAAACACAGCAGGTGGTTTACTGATAAATTACTTGGAGGCATACATGCCAGCATAAGACCTATAAACGGGTTAAGTATAAAATCAGCTGTCGATCTGGATCTTGCATACGGCACAAGTATTTACTGGAACCCGGTTTATTATTATCATTCAATTAATTACAGTTATCTGAACAGTACAGGTCAGGAAACCCAGCGTTGGTTTACCTGGCAATGGGAAAACACAGCAACTTATACAAAGCAACTTAGGAAACACAATTTAACTGTTTTGGGTGGAACAACCGCCCGGGAATATAAACAATTCCGGTTAAGTGGATTTGGGGAAGGGTTGCAGGAGGAATCCTGGAATTTCGCGGTACTTGATGCCGTGTTAAGTGATTCAACAAAGGCCGCTGCCGGTGGAAACCGTGATCAGGACAACCGTTTGCTGTCATATTTTGGAAGACTGCAATATAATTTTAACGAGACCTACCTTATTTCGTTGGTGCTTCGGTCAGATGCTTCCTCAAAACTAAGCACCAAACACAGGACACAATATTTTCCATCTGTATCATTTGGATGGGTGGCGTCTAATGAGGATTTTTGGAATGTACCTTTCATCAATTTTGCTAAATTACGGGCAAGCTGGGGCCAAAACGGATCAATACAATCCCTGGGTAACTTTGAATACCAGTCAACAGTAGTAACCAATGCATTATCTTCATACTATATAAGCGGAGGTACCCGGCTTTCAGGTAGTGAACCCTCCAGGCTGAGTAATCCTGACCTGGTATGGGAAACGTCTGAACAAACTGATATCGGACTTGACTTAAGGCTTTTAGAAAACAGATTGTCTTTTTCTGTTGATGTGTATGCAAAAAAAACAAAAGACTTGATCACAACTGCATCTATTCCCCAGTATGTTGGAAATAATATTCCAAGTGCAAATGCAGGGGATATAGAAAATAAAGGTATTGAACTGGAATTCGGGTACAAACAGGTAATCAACAATTTCACATATTCAATAGGCGCCAATGCGGCTTATAACCAAAACAAAATTACAAACCTGGAAACAACATTACTGGGCCAAAATCTTGGAACCACAGGGGCCATCACCCGATCAACCAAAGGTGATCCAATATGGTATTTTTACGGTTACGAAACAGACGGCATTTTTGATTCTTTTGATGAAATAAGGGCATATGTAGATACAGCCGACAATTTAATCCAACCAAGCGCCATTCCCGGTGATGTAAAATTTGTTGATCAAAACCATGATGGACTGATCAACGAAGATGACAAAACCATAATTGGAGATCCCCATCCCGACTGGATATTTGGTATTAATGCCTCTGTTAGTTATAAAAACATTGATCTGTCAGTATTTTTCAATGGCACCTATGGCAACGACATCTATTTTGGTGCTTACCGAACAGATTTAAGCAATAATAACAAACCTTTATTCTTTCTGGAACGGGCCTGGGACCCTGAAAACCATACAGATGAATTTCCTAGGTATACCGTGAATGATAACAACAATAATTTCTCACACAACGATTTGTTTGTTTTTGATGGAAGTTATATAAGATTACAAAACCTGGAATTAGGTTATACATTGCCTTCTTCCATAGCAAAACGGATTGGTATTAATAATTTAAGATTTTATGTTTCTGGCAAGAACATTTGGCTGCACAGCAAATATCCGGGAGGTGACCCTGAAATAGGAAACAGTAGTGGTGGGGACAGGGATAAAAAAAGCATAGGTGTCGACCGTGGATTATTCCCTCGTTCTCAAGTGTATTCTTTTGGAGTGAACTTAACCATTTAAACATTTAATTTTCAAAATTTCATAAAAATGAAAAGAACAACATATATATGGATATTAATTATAATAATCAGCACTGGTTGCTCAGACGAATGGTTAGAACTGGAACCGGTGGGTACTAAGTTTGAAAGTAATTATTACCAAACAGAAGAAGAAATATATCAGGGGCTTGTTGCGTGTTACTCAATGTTACAGACCAAATATTTCAGTGGATGGTCATCTTACTATTTTGTGTCCAACTTTCCATCTGACGACTCAGAAGTTGTAGGCGGGGGTCCAAATGACAGGCCTGAATATACTGAACTTGGTAACTTTACCACTTTATCAACAAATACGGCGCTATTACAATTATGGAGGCGTAACTATTACGGCATAAACAGGGCCAATGTGGTAATACAATATGCAAATCCGGATGCATCTTCCAGGTCAAAGGAATTTATTGCCGAAGCCAAATTTTTAAGGGCATATTTTTATGCAGAGCTGGTTAAATTCTTTGGTGATGTGGTTTTATATACCAGAAATCTGGGATCAGAAGAATACAGCCAGGCAAGAACACCAGCCAAAACTATCTACAACCAGGTTATTAAAGACCTGAATGAAGCTATTCCAGACCTGGCATTAAAAACATCGTTAAGCGGTCCGGAGAAATACCGTGCCACAAAAGGTTCAGCCATGGCTTTATTGGGCAAAGTGTACCTTTATATGGCTTCCCCATACTATCAGCAACGATATAACTTTGATCAAACTGCTGAGGAATATTATGGGTTGGCAGCAGAACAATTTCAGAATTTAATAAATCTTGACATTTACGATCTTGAAAAAAACTACGATGATATATGGCACATGAAAGGTGAGCATGGTATTGAATCAATATTTGAAATAGAATATGCCAACATTGAGCGTGGTGGAGACTGGGGAAACGGTCGTGTTAATGGTGGTAATATTGATGTGCAGATGAGCGGACCACGGGGAATTTCAACAGATACATTAAATGCCGGGTGGGGTTTTGATATGGTTACCAAAGACCTAATTGCTGCCTATGATGCAGAAGGGGACAATGTAAGGAAAAATGCCACCGCTTACGGTGAATCCTTTCTATCATCCATCGGGGCTTCAGGATGGGAAAAAAATGAAGGATATACTGGTTGGTTTAGTAAAAAACGTGCCCCATGGGCCTATTTAACATCCGAAGCAACTGCCGAATGGAATTATGAAACAAATGAAAGAATGATACGATATGCCGATGTATTGTTAATGCATGCCGAAGCGCTGTTAAATAGCGGATCAGGTGATCCATTGCCATACTTTAATGAA
>JBNLCS010000230.1:0-3370 GCA_050303935.1 Bacteroidales bacterium | reverse complement strand
TTCTTTGGTTCTTTCAACCCTGGGATCGGTAAGGTCTGAAAAATAATTGATAGGACTTTCCATTAGTTTCTTTCAAAGAAAGCAAATCAATCAACATAAGTGTTTTTTGGTTTTTAACAAAATTTAGATGCGTTTGCCCTGCTATAGTGTATTATTTTTTTGCCATAAACATATAAATACACTAAATTCATCTGTTTATTTTTTAATTTTACATTGTCAGTTGGAACCGTGCCGCCAGTAACGGGGCTTGTTTCATTTAATATCCGTTAAATTGATAACTTAATGCAAAAAATAATGTTAAGTAATCAGCTTCTTCCACTTTAAAACGTAAAATATGGCTAAGGCAAAAAAATTCGGGACATTTAGCGGCGTATTCACTCCTTCAATACTAACAATACTAGGTGTGATTATGTACCTGCGTTTCCCGTCAATTATCGGACAGGCCGGGTTAATAAATACCATTGGGATCATAATTATTGCACATATTATTTCCATTACCACTAGTTTAAGTGTAGCTTCACTTTCCACGGATAAGCCGGTGCAAAATGGGGGGACTTACTTTATGATATCCCGTAGTTTAGGGTTACCCATAGGTGGCACGCTGGGACTCGCATTGTTCGTAGGCCTTTCATTTAGTGTAAGTTTATACCTTATTGGTTTTGCTGAAAGTTTTTTGCAGTATTGGGGGCTAGAAAATAATATTGAAAACATCCGCCTAACCGGGACAATTGTTTTAATTGCTGTAACTACCATTACATTTATAAGCACATCATTGGCCATAAAATCACAATATTTTATTATGGCAGCCATAGGATTGTCTTTATTATCTATTTTTTTTGGCCATCATGACTATGTTCCTGATACAATAAATTTAAAACCTTTAGCAAATGCAGCCCCATTTATGATATTATTTGGCATTTTCTTTCCTGCCGTTACCGGTTTTGAAGCTGGCGTATCGATGTCAGGGGATCTTAAAAACCCTAAAAAGTCACTCCCTTTAGGGGCTATTATGGCTGTTGGTGTAGGCTTCATTGTTTACATAGGCCTGGCAATATTTTATGCGCTCACGGTTGATGCCAATGCACTTGTAACCGACCCAAAAATCCTGTTCAAAATATCATTGGTCCCTGAATTGGTCATCGCCGGTATATGGGGGGCTACGTTATCTTCTGCGTTGGGAAGTATTTTAGGTGCCCCAAGAATCCTGCAAGCCATAGCTATGGATAAAATTGCACCAAAATTCCTGGCCAAGGGCACCGGAAAAACCAATGAACCACGAAACGCATTGTTATTAGCTTTTGTAATTGCTGAAGCAGGTATATTAATTGGAGAATTGAATTTAATTGCCAGGATTGTTTCCATGTTTTTCATCACCACCTATGCTTTCCTTAATCTTGCTTCGGCTATTGAAAGCTGGAGTAGTTCTGATTTTAGGCCCGCATTTAAAATTCCAAAGTTTGTAAGTATTTTGGGTACCTTATCCGCGTTTATCGTGATGATATTATTGGATTTTCTTGCCCTGGCAGGTGCAACGGTAGTACTTGGATTATTATATTTTTATTTGCAACGTAAAGAACTGATCTTAGAAAGTGGTGACGCCTGGAGCAGTTTTTGGACAAATTTGGCCAAAAGGTCACTACTAAAATTAAGTACCCATAAAACTGAAAAAAGAAACTGGAGGCCTAACATCATTTTGTTCAGTGGCGGAAAAACGGCCCGTCCATATTTGATAGATCTGGGGCTCTCGTTAACCGGAAAACTGGGTGCGTTAACCGATTTCAATTTAGTAACAAAAAATAATCAAGGGGAAACGGATATAAAAGGACATGCCCGGGGAAAAAAGAATAAAATCAAAAACGCGAATTACTTTACACGTCATTTTTTTTGTAATTCCATAGAGGATGGGATCAAAACTGTTACCAGCGTTTATGGGTTTAGCGGTTTTGAGCCCAATACCGTACTTATGGGTTGGAGCCGGGAAAATACGAATTTAAACTTGCTGGTGAATGTACTGGAAGACCTAAAAAACAAAAGTTTAAATGCATTATTTCTTGAATATGATAAAGTTTCGGGGTTTGGTAAAAATGAAAATATTGATATCTGGTGGAACGGGAAGGGCCGGCATCTCACATTTTCACTGAATATTGTAAAATTTCTATTGTCAGACCCCAAATGGCGCGATGCAAAAATCAGGATTTTAATTATAAATAACGATACATCAATAAATGATTCCATTTACAGGAATACTTCCGCATTGCTTTCTGAAGACAGGATAAGAGCAGAAATTAAAATTTTGAACAATGATTTTGGTAGCCGTACAACGACTTCAATCATAAAAACAGAATCAGCAAATTCAGACCTGGTATTACTTGGGCTATCACAGCATAAAGATGCCAGTGCTACTGAATACCTTGAAAAAATGAATACTTTAACCAAATTACCTTGTAGCACATTGTTGTTATGGCCAACTGAAGAATTTGAAGAAATAAATCTTACTGATCCGTATTTTAAAAGGGAATTACCAGGACCTGAAATTGTTACACCTGTTCATTTGCCAGCCATTGTAAAAATTGAAAATACTATTTTAAAAAGCAGGTTGGCCAAGATGGACGCAGATTTACTTGAAATAACAGATAGCTTAAGTTTTAAAACATTTCACGAAGTAGTAAGCCTGGAGCAACACATGTTAAAAAATATCAGGGATTTTGTTGATCACAATCAGCAGGGATTGGTTAATGAACTTTCTGATAAGCCAACATATGATTCTATAAAAACATGGGCTAAATACCAGCAGATTTTTTTGCGTAGTATTAATCAAATAGTTAAAACACAAAATCCGGAAATAATTCAGGAGATCCGTAAGTCCCTTGAGGCAGGAATACATGAATTCCTCAGCAGAACAGGAAACTACCTTTTTGAAACATCAGAATTTATACACCTGACTTATAAAATACCTTCAAAGAAAAAGGAAAAAAATTTCAAAATCCAATATCGCAAAACGATAAACCACTACTTATATACCATTCTGTATCCCAATTTAATGGAGCAACTAAACTTGCTGGATGAAACCTCTGTAAATTTATTCACCGACATCCGAATGATAATATTTGATATTAATGATCATTACGAGAAACAATTAATTAATTTAAAGTCTTCCCAAAAAACATCCGGTCTCAAAACACAGGATTTTTCTTCATTATTTAAGAAAATTGAATACCTGTTAGCAAATTTTGAAAACAAGGCAATTTCAACGATCCAATTTTCTGTACGTGCAATAACCAACGAAATTGCTATAAACTTTTCCAATCCTGAATCTCTAAATAAATCAAGGAAAAAGGTAAAGGGTGTTTCAGGCACGTTTAACGATCCG
>JBNLCS010000229.1:0-2925 GCA_050303935.1 Bacteroidales bacterium | reverse complement strand
AGTCCTGCTATACCCTGATTCAACAAAAAATTTTTCTTCTGTGTTGAAATGATATTGAGCATAATCAAATAAATGTTCAAGTATTTTACTTAGTTTTTCATTGGTTTCGTTTTCAGTAAAAGCATTATACAATTCATTTATAATTGATAATAAACGTTTATGCTGATCATCAATTTTTTTGATCCCAACTGAATAGGAATCCCTCCATTTAAAGAATTCACGCATGTTTCAATAAATTTAATTTATTTCTATTACTAAGTTACTGAAAACAATATAGTTGTTCAATACGTAAAATCACTAAAAAATAAGGGTGTCAAAAAAAAATTTAACACCCTTCCTTTATAAATCATAAAAAATTTACTTTATGCACCCTGAGAAGCCGTACCACGCATTGAAATAATGTCCCTGTCGAAAAGATACATATTATGGTCACCAACCAGGTTTAGTTTATCAATGATGGCCTGTACAGAAGCTTCCTCTTCAATTTGCTCATTAACAAACCACTGTACCCAACTTTGTGTTGTGTAATCTTTGTCATCAATGCAAACCGCTACTATCTCGTTAATAGATTTTGTGATAAACACTTCATGAGCCATAACTTTGTCAAAAATTTCCTTAATTGTAGGAAAATCAACCGGAGGTTTTTCAATCTCGGGAACAATTGCCTTACCTCCTCGATCGTTTACATACTTAATAATTTTAAGCATATGCATACGCTCTTCATCACTTTGAGCATAGAACCATGCAGCAATACCAGCATATCCTTTAATTTCGGCCCAAGAAGCCATAGAAAGGTATAACTGAGAAGAGTATCCTTCTTTTTGTACCTGCACGTTTAAGATTTCTTCTACTTTTTTTGATAACATAACTCTATTTTTTATTTAATGTTTCTAAAACTTAGCTGTATTTAGCCAGAATATTGTTAAATTTTATACTTGGTCGCATTGCATTGGCTGTTAACTTGTCATCTGGTATATAGTACCCTCCTATATCAACAGCACTTCCCTGGGCATTTTCAAATTCATTCATGATATTGCTTTCATTTGCTTCAAGTTCTTCAGCCATATTTACAAAATGTTGTTTAAGTTCGCTGTCCTGCTCTTGGTTTGCCAGTGCCCTAGCCCAATACATTGCTAAATAATAATGGCTTCCCCTGTTATCTATTTCATGTACTTTTCGTAAAGGCGATTTCCTGTTTTTAAGTACCATCCCAGTGGCTTCATCAAGCGTGTCAGCCAATAATTTTGCTTTTTTATTGCCAGTAACACCACTTAGATGCTCTAGAGACACGGCCAATGCTAAAAATTCGCCCAGGGAATCCCAACGCAAATGACCTTCTTTTAAAAATTGTTGAATGTGTTTTGGTGCAGAACCGCCCGCACCCGTCTCAAACAATCCGCCACCTTTCATCAGGGGCACTACGGACAACATTTTTGCACTTGTACCTAATTCAAGGATTGGGAACAGATCTGTTAAATAATCGCGTAAAACATTACCTGTTACTGAAATTGTATCTTTTCCTTCTTTAATTCTTTCCAATGAATACCTGGTAGCTTCAACAGGTGCCATAATTTTTATATCTAATCCTGTTGTATCATGCGTAGGCAAATATTGATTTACTTTTTTTATCAATTCAATATCATGCGCACGGTTACTATCCAGCCAAAACACAGCAGGTACCCCGGTGGCTTTTGCCCTGTTCACGGCAAGTTTAACCCAATCCTGAACAGGTTCGTCTTTTACCTGGCACATTCTAAATATATCCCCTTCTTCAACAGCCTGTTCCAATAAGACTTTTCCATTCTCATCTATAACTTTAACGCTTCCTGTTTCAGTTAATTGAAAAGTCTTATCATGCGAACCATATTCTTCAGCTTTCTTAGCCATTAAACCAACATTAGAAACACTTCCCATGGTAGCCGGGTCGAACGCACCATTTTTTTTGCAAAAATCAATGGTTTCTTGATATACCCCTGCATATGCCCTGTCGGGAATAACTGCTTTCATATCTTTTAATTGCCCATCCCGTCCCCACATTTTTCCCGAAGATCGAATTGCTGCAGGCATTGAAGCATCAATAATAATATCACTTGGTACATGTAAATTTGTAATGCCACGATCCGAATCAACCATAGCCAGTTCAGGTTTTGTTTCGTAAAGCTGGGTAATGGCATTTTCTATTTCCTGCTTCTTTTCGGCAGATAATTGTTGAATTTTATTAAAAACATCTCCAATACCGTTATTCGGGCTAATACCTAATTCTTCAAATAAAGTACCATATGTATCAAATATTTCCTGATAATAAACAGAAACCATCGCCCCAAAAATAATTGGGTCAGACACCTTCATCATTGTTGCTTTCATATGGATTGAAAGCAAAACATTTTTTTGTTGTGCATCAATGACCTGTTCAGCTAAGAACGATTTCAATTTGGACATGCTCATAACCGATACATCAATAATTTCTCCGGGCAACAACAAAAGATTTTCTTTAAGAACTTTTGTATATCCCTTGTTATCAACAAACTGTATACTAACCTTGCCCCCATTATCAACAGTGAGGGATTTTTCGCTCCCGTAAAAATCACCTTCATCCATGCTGGCAACATGTGTTTTTGAACCGCTGTCCCATTCACCCATGCTATGGGGATTGCTTTTGGCATATTCTTTTACCGAACGGGGGGCACGTCTGTCTGAATTTCCTTCCCGTAAAACAGGATTTACTGCACTACCTTTAATCTTATCATACGTAGCTTTTATTTTCTTTTCATTTTCGTTGGCCGGCTCCTCAGGATAATCGGGTAAATTATATCCTTTATCCTGCAATTCTTTAATTGCAGCCTTCATTTGAGGAATAGAAGCACTTATATTAGGTAGTTTTATAATATTTGCTTCAGGTGACTGGGTCAATTCCCCAAGTTCAGC